>JBDTKD010000626.1:0-5631 GCA_039935515.1 Bradyrhizobium sp. | reverse complement strand
TGGACACCGCGGCTCGCTTCCTGGATTGCGGTTGGCTGCTCTGCGACCACGGCCGGAATCCTGCTCGGGATTGCTTCCGACAAGATGTACTATGAAAGCTATGGCTTCGGCGGCTGGCTTTGCTGGGGCTTGCTGCTCGCCGCCGGCATCGCCTCGCCGTTGCTGAGCAGCCACGCCCTGATGTCCGGGCGGGCGCTGCCGACATTCCTTGAACTGCTTGGGCCCCGCGAGACGAGAACGCGGTCCGTTCTGACGATCCTGCTCGGCATTGTGCTGGCGGTGACCACGCTGGTGGCTGCCGAGACCGCGCTCGGTTTCGCGTTCGATCCCCGGTATCGCGATTTTCCGTTTGCGGCGCTGACCATGGCCGTGGTGCCGTTTTCGACCCTGACGCTGCTCAACCGGCCGCAACAGGGTTCGCGTCCAATCGCCGAGGCGGTGTTTGCCGGGCTGCTGACGGCGGCGACGCTCTATACCGGGTTCAACGAAGGCGCGGACAATTGGCAGTCGCTCTGGACCTGTGCGGTGTATTTGCTGCTGGCGCTTACGCTGTGGCAGGCGCGGGGCGTGCAAAGCCCAAAATAAGCAGTCCGACCGCGAGACCCGACAAGCCGATATTGTAGAGCACGATCCCGAATCCGGCTGCGATCATCCCGCCGGTGAGCAGCACGATCGAGGGGCGGATCAGATGCAGTGTCGCAATGACCAGTGCGACGCTGCCGAACACCGAATTGCGAAACAGGTAGGTCGCGAGGCTGCGGGTCTTGCACAGCATGGTCTGCAACCCCGCATCGCAGGCCAGCGCCACGGTCGAGAACTCGATCGCGAGATAGCGCAGATAGAGCGCGTAACCGACGCTGAGGAAACCGACGATCAGCAACCATTGCACCTGATAGGGCGTCAGCCTGAACGGCATTTTTTTCATCGGGCGAATATGGCGGGGAACACGATGCGCGACAACCCGGCGCGGCCGACATTTTGGAAGAACGTCAGGAACCGCCTTAAACGATTGTAATCACGTGGCTTTTACTCCGAAACTACCGTCGGCCGAAAATCGTCGAAAGGGTCGTGGGTTCAGGCGGTGGCGGCGGGGGCTCCTCGACCGTCACCCGCTTGGCATAGCTTCGCCGGTGCCCCGCAGGTCGGGCTGAACCGGGCTGGGCCGCCGTGGTCGCGGAGGATGCATCTTCGGCGGTCATCGCAAGGCGCTGGCCGTCATACACCGTCGTCTCGCATGACCGGCGGTTCTCGACCATGACCGCGCAGATCTTGGCGGCTGCGGCGGCGTCGCTGAGCGGGCCTGCGCCGAGCCTCAATTGCATCCCGGCGCCGGTGCTGCTTTCCTTGACGATGATAATTGGATGCAACGCTGCCAATGGCGCATTCGATCGCGATTTGAGCAGGCCCCGCCACAGCGCGCGCAAGCCACCGACCGAATTCGCGCCCCCCACATCGACCGCAAATTCGGTTTTCTGCACCGCCGCCTTGGGTGGCATCGACGGCGCGGCATTCGCTTTCGCCGTGTCGGGCTTTTCGCCGGCCAGAACCGCGGCAACCACCGCCGGCGCCGGCGCTGGCGTCGGGGTGGCAACGGCTTTGGCGGCCGGATCCGGCGCGGTCAGTTTCCCGGCCGCGGCATCCGGCGGAGCCGTGATCGATTTCGAGGCCATCAAGGGCATTGCCGGTGCTGCCGCAGGCGTGGCGGGCTTGTTCGGAGTTCCCTGTTCGGCGGACACCGGCGCGGTGGGGTTCGGCAGCGGCGGGCTGGCATCCGCAACGGGCTTTTCAGCAGGTTTTTCCGCCGACGCCGTCACGATGGCCACGGTCGCAACCGAGGGGGATGCCGGATTTGGTGGCGCGGCCGGTGCACTTGTCGCCACGGCCGGCAGCGGCGGAGCCGCGGCGGCGGCCGCTTTCTGCCGCGCGATCGAGCCGGTGACTGACTCGAGCCCCTGTTCCAGCACGGTGACGCGCGAATACAGCCTGTCGCGGTCGCCGCTGAGCGTATCGATCGCCGATGCGAGCTGCCGCGCCTCGTTCTGGCCTTCTTTCGTAATCGACCGGATCTGCTGCTCCTGCCGCGCCAGATCGGCTACCGCGACCTGCTCGTGCCGCAACCCGGTCGAAGACTGGTTGGCGTAGAGCGCGACCGCCACCGCGCTCACCGCGACAACGCCCCAGGATGCCAGCCTGAGCAGCGAGCGCCGGTCGAAATCATCCTCATCGGCAAAAAGTCCGGCCAGCCCGCCAGCCGAGTTCTCGGCCTCGAAGCTGCCAGCCCGATGGATGGGATCTTTCGCCATAGGAATTCTTCGGCCCCCCAAGGCCCGCCGAATCATGCCGCGAACATTAACAGGAAATGCACCCGCCGCTGGAATCCGTCCATTGGCGGGGTGGCGAATCGGGTTTCCACTGCGGCTCAAAGCTTCTAAGACGGCGGCGCAAGCCATGGCCGTCATGGAGAGATGAGGGATGACCGGCAGAACCAGCCTCACGATCGTACTCGCGGCCGGCGAGGGCACGCGGATGCGGTCCGCGTTGCCCAAGGTGCTGCACCCGGTCGCTAGCCGATCGCTGCTGGCGCACGTGCTCGGGGCCGCGCCGAAGGGAGCCGGCGACGCGCTGGCGGTGGTGATCGGTCCGGATCACGAGGCCGTCGCACTAGAGACAAAACGGCTGCGGCCGGACGCCACGGCTTTTGTGCAGCGCGAGCGCCGCGGCACCGCGGACGCGGTACTGGCAGCCCGGGACGCCATTGCCCGTGGCGCGGACGACCTGGTTGTGGCGTTCGGCGACACGCCGCTGATCTCCGCCGACACCCTGGCGCGGCTGCGGGCGCCGCTGAAGAATGGCGCCGCGCTCGCCGTGCTTGGATTTCGCGCCGCCGATCCCACCGGCTATGGCCGCCTGCTGGTCGAGGACGGGCATCTGGTGGCGATCCGCGAACAGGCCGACGTCAGTGCGGCGGAACGGGCAATTGCGCTCTGCAACGCCGGCGTGATGGCGTTCGACGGCCGCAGGGCGCTTTCGATCATCGACAAGATCGGCAACGCCAACAGCAAGCGCGAGTATTATCTGACCGACGCCGTCGGTATCGTTCGGGATTTGGGATGGGAGGCCGTCGTGATTGAAACCAGCGAGGATGAAGTGCGCGGCATCAACACCAAGGCCCAACTCGCCGAGGCCGAACAGGTGATGCAGGCGCGACTGCGCAAGGCGGCGCTCGACGCCGGCGTCACCATGATCGCGCCCGATACGGTCTACCTCGCCGCCGATACCACCTTCGGCAACGACGTGACCATCGAACCGTTTGTGGTGATCGGTCCCGGCGTTTCGATCGGCGACGGCGCGGTGATCCATTCGTTTTGCCACATCGTGCAGGCCTCGATCGGCAGGAATGCGTCGGTCGGTCCCTATGCCCGGCTGCGGCCGGGTACCATCCTCGGCGAGGGCGTGCGGATCGGCAATTTCGTCGAGACCAAGGCTGCGAAGCTGGAAGCGGGTGTCAAGGTCAATCATCTCAGCTATATCGGCGATGCCCATATCGGCGCGGCAGCCAATATCGGCGCCGGCACCATCACCTGCAATTACGACGGCTTCGGCAAGCACAAGACCACGATCGGCGCCGGCGCCTTCGTCGGCACCAATTCCTCGCTGGTGGCGCCGGTGAATATCGGCAGCGGCGCCTATATCGGTTCGGGCTCGGTGATCACCCGCGACGTGCCTGCCAATGCCATGGCGCTGGAGCGCAGCCAGCAGACCACGCGCGAGGGCGGGGCCACGCGATACCGCGAGATGAAAACCCGCGGCAAGACGCCAAAGGACGGCTAACGGTCGATTGTTAAGCCTTCGGCTTAACGCTGTTTCAATCGGCAATAATTATTGAGTATCTGGACCGCGGCGATTCTCGTTAAGAGAACCCGGCGACGGAATGGCAATTTTCGTTCGATCTGGAGGTATGGACCCCGCATGTGCGGCATTGTCGGCATTCTCGGGCGCGCGCCGGTCGCGGAGCAATTGGTGGATTCGCTCAAGCGCCTTGAGTATCGTGGCTATGATTCCGCAGGCGTTGCCACCCTGGAAGGCGACCATCTCGATCGGCGCCGCGCCGAAGGCAAGCTCAAGAACCTCGAAGCGCGATTGAGGGCCGAGCCGCTCGCGGGCCACACCGGCATCGGTCACACGCGCTGGGCCACGCACGGCAAGCCGAACGAGAACAACGCGCATCCGCATGCAACCGCCCGGGTCGCCGTGGTCCACAACGGCATCATCGAGAATTTCCGCGAATTGCGCCAGCAGCTGGAAAAGAACGGTGCGGTCTTCAAGACCGAAACCGACACCGAAATCGTCGTGCACCTGGTCGACGGATATCTGGCCAGCGGCATCAACCCCGTCGAGGCGGTGAAGGCGTCGCTGGCGCAACTTCGCGGCGCCTTCGCGCTCGGGTTTATCTTCGCGGGTGACGATGACCTGATGATCGGCGCCCGCAATGGACCGCCGCTCGCCATCGGCCATGGCGATGGCGAAATGTATCTGGGTTCGGATGCCATCGCGCTCGGCCCGTTCACCGACACGATCAGCTATCTCGAGGACGGCGACTGGGTCGTGCTGACGCGCAACAGCGCGACCATCTACGACAGGAACAACCAGATCGTTCATCGCGACGCGCTCAAGCACAGCGCCGCGACCGCGCTGGTCGACAAGGCGAATTACCGCCACTTCATGGCCAAGGAGATTCACGAGCAGCCCGAAGTGGTCGGCCACACGCTGGCCCGCTATATCGACATGGCGACCGAACGCGTGGCGCTGCCGCTGCAGCTGCCGTTCGACTTCAAGGACATTCAGCGCATCTCGATTGTCGCCTGCGGCACCGCGAGCTATGCGGGTTACGTCGCCAAATACTGGTTTGAGCGCCTGAGCAGGCTGCCGGTCGAAATCGACGTCGCCTCGGAGTTTCGCTACCGCGAGGCGCCGTTGCGCAAGGGCGACCTGGCGATCTTCATTTCGCAATCCGGCGAAACCGCCGATACGCTGGCCGCGCTGCGTTATGCGAAATCGAACGGCGTGCACACACTGTCGGTGGTCAACGTCCCGACCTCGACCATTGCGCGCGAGAGCGAGACCTTGCTGCCGACGCTGGCCGGTCCCGAAATCGGCGTCGCCTCGACCAAGGCCTTCACCTGCCAGCTGATGGTGTTGGCCGTGATCGCGATCGCGGCGGGCAGGGCACGCGACGAACTATCCGAGGTCGACGAGGCGAGGCTCGTGCATGGCTTGGTTGAAATTCCGCGGCTGATGGCGGCGGCGCTCGCCACCGAACCGCAGATCGAGAAACTCGCGCGCGACATCGCAAAGAGCCGCGATGTGCTTTATCTCGGCCGCGGCACCAGCTATCCGCTGGCGCTGGAAGGCGCGCTCAAGCTCAAGGAGATTTCGTATATCCACGCCGAAGGCTATCCGGCCGGCGAGATGAAGCACGGACCGAACGCGCTGATTGACGAGAAGCTTCCGGTGGTAGTGCTGGCGACGCGAGATCCGGATAGCGCCGAGAGCCGGCAACGCTATGAAAAGACCCTTTCCAACATTCAAGAGGTGAAGGCGCGCAGCGGGATCGTGATCGCGGTGGCGTGC
>JBDTKD010000625.1:0-5913 GCA_039935515.1 Bradyrhizobium sp. | reverse complement strand
TGCGGTGGCCCTTGGGCCAACAGTGAGCAAGAGTAAGCCCGCTCTTAAGCATTACGTCCATCGCTGGATTCCCTCACACAAACCACACCAAGGGCAGAAGACTCATTGTCCATAACCAAAGACTCTCACGAGCAGACGAGCCGTTGCCTTTTAACGATGGAAATACCCAGAGCAAATTCACCGGACTGAGAAGCCACTCGATAGCGGCGATACCGTAGGATAAAAGGGCGTAGCGGAGCAAAATCGGCCCGCGACCGTCATTCCAGTAACTTCGAACCGCCGATATCATTACATATTCAGATTAAGGTCAGCGGGCAGCCGGATCAGGCCAAAAGCCGGGACGCCAGGGCGTAGGCGCGTTTACGCCGCGAGGGCCATTGTCGATAAGCTCGGTGTCGAAAAATAGGATTCGAGTTCCAGCAACGCCAGCCGCTCCCATTCCCCAGCCTGCTCGAGCAGGGACAAACATTGCGGTGGCCGAAATGCCGCGGTTTGACGATACAGCGAAGCGATCGCCCGATACCTGCGCACATTTTCAAGGACAGCTTTGCCGCTCATGATCGTTCTCCCTGCGTCTTGATCTCCGGCTCGATAGTGGCGGGGACGATTTTCCAATTCGTTAGCGGGCCCGATCGAGATGTCGAATGGTTTCCGGACCGTTGAGAACGGATCGATCGGAGGCCGGGCGATCGCCCGGAGCGTCACGGCAGCAGGCCTTGCTGCGTTGGAGCCGGATCGGTTTGCCATGCCGCGCGAAGCCGACCTCCGCTTGAAATGCTGCGCCTCACCGTAGCGTGATGTGGCCCACTCGGTGGGCGGGTCTAATCTGAGCGGCTGCGGGCTTTCATTCCAAGGTGGGAGGATTGAAAAAATGAAGACAACGATCATTGCACTTTGTGCCGCCGCTCTCATCGCCGCCGCACCGGCTGTGCTTGCGCAGCATGCGCCAAGCAAAGCCCCGGCTCTGCAGCACAAGGTCGCGAAGAAACATCGTCCGGGCGTCTCCGGCTACCTGCCGCTGCGTGAGGTGCGAACCAAGGGTTCGAAGAGCGGCTATCCGAAAGCGTTCGGTTATGCGCCCGCTGAACCCGTAGACAGCGTTATCGAATCATCGAGACAGGCTGGTGGTGGAGGGGGCGGCGGCATGTGATCGATCCGACCTGGCCGATACTACCCCCGGTTCTTACGGTGCTGTGATGCAGCTCACGCGGCGCCTTATCGCCCGATCCTACTGCGTCACCGTCTGCACCACGCTGCTGACCGGGCGGGAGGTGGCGACCGGGACCTTGACGTCCTTCAGCATGGCTTCATCATATTCGGGCAGCGTCTGCACCGGCGCCTTGGCCTTGATCTGCACTACCTTGTAGCCGCCGGCCTTGAGCCGGGCGAGCAGGGTCGGCAGCGCGTCGGCGGTGTGTTTCTGGAAATCATGCATCAGAATAATACCCTTGCCCTGCCTCTCGAGCTTGGTCATCACCGTCTCCACGACCTTGTCGGGCGTGCTGCTCTTTCGGAAGTCGAAGGAATCGAGGTCGCAGGAGAACATCGCGATATTGCGCGAGCCGAGATAGGCCACCGCCGAGGGGCGATGCTGCAATTCCGGAAACCGGAAGAACGGCGCCGGCGCGGTGCCGAGCGCGAGCTTGACCGCGCTGAAGCCTTTTTCGATCTCGTCTTTGGCCTGCTGGTCGGTCATCTTCTTGCTGTTCAGATTGACGTGCGACCAGGTATGGGCGCCGATGGTGTGTCCGGCCGCGGCCACCTCCCGGAGAATCTCCGGATGGTAGGAGGCGTGCTTGCCGATCGAGAAGAACAGGCCCTTGGTGCATTGGTCGGCGAGCGCCTTGAGCACGGCCGGCGTGTTGACCGGCCATGGACCGTCGTCAAACGTCAGCACCACCTCCTTGTCGGCGAGGAAATCGAGTTGCTTGAAATGCTCGAAGCCGAAACCGGGTCCGCCGGTGGTGTCGATCTCGACCACGCGGCTGACGCCGAGCGCGTCCGGATTGGCACAGCTGGTTTTTTGCGAGCTTGCGGCCGGCGCGGCTTGTATCGAGCCGGTGATCTCGACCGGCGCCTCGGGCGCAGCCGCAGGCTTGGCCACCGCAATGTGGGCCGGTTCGGCTTTCGCGGCGCTGGCGGTGCTCGGAGAAGGCACATCGGGGCGCGGCGAGAAAGCCCAGAACCACACCCCGGCGATCACCACCGCCGCCACCACACTCGCCAGCATCAGGCCTAACGCGTTACGCATCTTGCTCTTTCCACCTACGCTCACCACCGGGACGCGCGACCGCTGCGCCGGGCCATTCATGCGAGGGAAGTCTTAACGCCGCACCAACATGGCGAGGATTCGCCCATCATTTCCGCCGGATGCGGCTGCGTGACGCTGGTCACGCACCGGCTGCCGCACCGTGATGGACCGGGATCTGGCCCGGCAGTCCAGCAAGGTCGCCGCCGAGTAATCGAGCGTCGGCCGCACGACGCGGCCACGGATCGGAACGGCCTGCGCCGGATTGATCTCGCCCTGACAAATGCATTGCGGCCCCGATTTGAGCGGCATATCTAGAACGGGCCGGGTTCACGCGGGTGAAGGCGGAACAAGATTGGAACAAGATGCTCCGTTTTCTTTTTGTCATTGTCCTGGTTCTGGTCGCCTCCCGGGCCTCGGCGCAGCAGGAACACGATGCCTGCGCGCGCGATGTGGTGCGTCATTGCCGCGCCGTGATGAATGACGGCGATTCCGCCGTGCTCGCCTGTCTCAAGCAACACCGTACCCGCATCAGCAAGGCCTGCAACAAGGTGCTGACCGAACACGGGCAATGATTAGATCGGCGCTGTCAGGTCGTGGCTTCATCCTTTGAGACGCGCGCAAGCGCGCTCCTCAGGACGAGGTCTTCTTCCCTGGATGAGGTGCTAGACCCTCATGGTGAGGAGCGTGGCAACGCCGCGCGTCTCGAACCACGAGGCCGGATCGTTCGCCGATGATCACACCATCCCGGAATGACGCCGCGCATTTACGTGCTGCTGCCTGCGGCGGTGGCGACCACGGGCAATACCTCGCTGGCGGCGCGGTCGGGGGTGTCTTCCTTCCAGCGCACCGAGCCGAACGGCCGTTCCAGCATGCGGCGGATGCGTACCGGATCGGGGCCGAGATGAAAATCCATCGCGCGCTGATGCAGCGCGCGTTCGGATTGGGTGGAGCGGTTGCGCTGGCGCAGATAATCGAGCCAGGTCGGGCAATGATAGCGCTCGGTCCAGAGTTCCGGATCGGCGATGTCGCGTGCGATCGACCAGCCATAGGCGCCGTTGCGCTGGCGGCTGAGCTGCACATCCTGCATCACATTGTGGAAGGCGCGGGCATTGTCCTGGTCGACGCGGTATTCGATCTCGACCACCAGCGGCCCGCTGCGCGCGGTCAGCGACAGCTGGACCTCGGGGTCGGCGAGCAGCTCGGCGTCTTCATTGCGAGCGCCGATCCGCGGCATGTGCAGCCACAGGCCGAGCAGCGGCGACAGCATCATCAGTCCAGCCGAGGTCAGCAGCGCGGTTTCGACGCCGGCGGCGTCGGTCAGCCGGCCCCAGCCCCAGCTTCCCACCGCGATGCCGCCGGCGATCGAGGCCTGGAATGCCGCGAGCGACCGGCCTGCGACCCAGCGCGGCGCCGAGAGCTGCACGCCGATGTTGAACAAGGCGACCGCCAGCATCCACGCCGCGCCCGCCACCACCAGCGCGGCCGCGGTCAATACCGGCTCGTGGCTGAGCGCGATCGCCGCAATGGCGCCCCCCATCGATAGCGCGCAGGCGCGCACCGCGGCTTCGCCGGTCATGCGTTTGCGCACCTCGGAGATATTGAGCGCGCCGATCACCGCGCCCATGCCGAAGGCGCCAAGCATGATGCCGTAGGTCTGCGCGCCGCCATGGAGCAGGTCGCGCGCCACCAGCGGCATCAGCGCCGACACCGAACCGCCGATCACGCCGGTCACCAGCGTGCGCGCCAGCACGATCCGGATCGAGGGCGAGTTGGCGATATAGCGCACGCCCGAGACGATGGCGCGGTTGAGCCGCTCGCGTGGCAGCCGCGACGGCTCGCTGACGCGGCGCCACAGAAACAGCACCACCATCAGCGGGATATAGAGCACCGCATTGGCGGCAAACGCCGCGACCGCGCCGGCGGTCGCGACCACGATGCCGCCGATCGCGGGGCCAAAGCTTCGCGCGATGTTGTAGCTGATGCCGTTCAGCGCGACCGCCGACGGCAGCGTTTCGGTCGGCACCTGCTCGCTGACCGAGGATTGCCAGGCCGGCCCGAACAACGCCATGCCGCTGCCGACGACAAAGCAGAACGCCAGCAGGATAGTCGGGGTGATGAGATGCAACCCGGCCAGCAGCGAAAGCGCCGTGGCGCCCGACAGCGAGATCGAGAGCGAAACCAGCGCGACGATGCGCCGGTCATACATGTCGGCGATGGCGCCGGCCGGCATCGAGATCAGCATTACCGGCAGCATCAGGGCGGTCTGCACCAGCGCGACGTCGTCGGCCGAGGTCGCCATCTGGGTCATCGCCCAGGCGGCGCCGACGCCCTGGATCAACAGGCCGAGATTGGAGAGCAGGCTCGCGAACCAGATCCGGCGGAACACCGGATGCCGCAACGGCGCCCGCAGGCCGTCGGCGGCAAAGCTCGGTCGGTTCGGCGGTTCGGTCATGGCCAGCCTTTGATTCCCTGCATATGAAACTGATGCCCGCGAAAGTCCTTGGCTGTCCAGTGCTCAGACGGCTATGAGCAGGGACGTGGCACTATCAAGCCATTGATAAGGCAAGGGGAGGCGGTCAAATGCGCGTATCGCGGCGAACAATCCTGAAGGGGGCCGGTGCCTTGCCGCTGGCCGCCAGCGGCTTGAGCTGGGCCGCCATGGCCCAGAACGCCCCCGTGACGCCCGGCGGCACTGAAATTCCCCCGATCCTGTTCGTGCATGGCAATGGCGATCAGGCCGCCCTGTGGATGACGACGCTGTGGCGGATGGAATCCAACGGGGCTGCGCCCGACCGGATGTTCGCGATCAACTTCACCGATCCGCTGGCGCGCAGCGACGACACCGTGCCGCAGCCCAATCATTCCTCGACCGAGGACCAGCGCCGCGAACTCGGCGATGCCATCAAGGCGTTGAAAAGCCGCACCGGGGCATCGCGCATTGCGCTGGTCGGCAATTCGCGCGGCGGCTATTCGATCCGCAGCTACATCAAGAACGGCGGCGGCGCCGATGTCAGCCATGCCGTGCTGTGCGGCGTTCCCAATCATGGCGTGTTTGCCTGGGACCAGGGCCTCAACAGTGAATTCAACGGCAAAGGTCCGTTCCTGCGCGGACTCAACGAGGGCGACAGCGAGGTGACGCCGGGGACCGCGTTCCTGACCCTGCGCAGCGACGGCATGGACAAATATGCCCAGGCCGACGGCCGCTTCATCGGCAAGCCGGGCGTGCCGACCGGCGTCACGGCGGAAGGCCCCGCGCTCAAAGGCGCCACCAATCTAGTGCTCGGCGCCGTCGACCATCGCGAGACGGCGTATTCGCCGCGCGCCTTCCGCGAGATCTATAAATTCATCGCCGGCCGCGAACCGGACCGGATCGCGATCGCGCCGCAGGCAGAGGTCAAGCTGAGCGGCCTCGTCACCGGCACGCCCGGCGGCATTCAGACCAATCGTCCGGTCAGCGGCGCATCGGTCGAGGTTTACCGGGTGTCGCCCGATACCGGCGAACGGATCGGCGGCGCCCTTTACTCCTCACAGACCGGCGCCGACGGCCGCTGGGGCCCGGCGCAGGTCGAACCGGCCCGGTATCTCGAGATGGTGCTGACGGCGGCCGGATCGCCCACCACGCATTTCTACCGGTCGCCGTTTCCGCGCTCCTCCGATGTCGT
>JBDTKD010000624.1:0-4380 GCA_039935515.1 Bradyrhizobium sp. | reverse complement strand
TCATCGCCCACCGCCTGCACACCATCATGCATGCCGATGCCATTCTGGTGGTCGAGGGCGGCGAGATCGTCGAGCGCGGCCAGCATGACGATTTGCTGCGCCGCGGCGGCCGTTACGCCTCATTCTTCCGCCTGCAACAGCGCGATACCGGGCCGCCGACGCTGGCGCCGGCCAGCGCGACCGCGTAAAGCTGGCATCGCATTTCCATCCGCAACCCCGCCGAGACCGCTTCATGACCGCCACCTCCTTTGTCATTCCTCCTTCGCCACAAGCCTCGATTCCCGTCGCGGGGGAATCGAAATCGTTTCCGGTTCGCCGCATCTGGTGCGTCGGGCGCAATTATCTCGAACATATCCGCGAGATGGGCAATGACGAGCGCGCGCCGCCGTTTTTCTTCGCCAAGCACCCCGACATGCTGGAGCCCGACGGCGCCACCATCCCCTATCCGCCGCTGACCAAGGATCTGCATCACGAGGTCGAACTGATCGTGGCGATGAAGAGCGGCGGGCTGAATATCCCGGCCGCCAAGGCGCTCGATCACGTCTACGGCTATGCGGTCGGCATCGATCTGACGCGCCGCGACCTGCAGCAGGCCGCGCGCAAGAAAGAGCGGCCGTGGGAGATCGGCAAATCGTTCGACCATTCCGCGCCGTGCTCGGCGCTGCAGCCGGCCGCGAAGATCGGCCATCCGGCCAAGGGTAAGATCTGGCTTTCGGTCAACGGCGCCGAACGGCAGCAGGGCGACCTGACCGAACTGATCTGGAGCGTGCCGGAGATCATCTGGCAGCTCTCGCAGCAGGTCGCGCTCGCCGCCGGTGATATCATCATGACGGGAACGCCCGCCGGCGTTGCCGCACTGTCGCCGGGCGACAAGATCGAATGCGGCGTCGACGGCGTTGGCACGCTCAAGGTTGCGATCGGCAAGCCGGCTTAGGCCGAAGGCCGTAGCACAACTGCCAAAACCGGGCCCCGGACGCCGTCCGGGGCCTTTTATTGCGTCCGGATTCCGCAGTTTTCCAGCCAGCCAGCGACAAATTCGCAGTCCATTAACCATACCGACCTTAAATGGGCGGACCGCACGACCACACGCTGGAGTCGCCATGACGCCCGACTGGACTGCCATCCGTCTTGATTTGCTTCAGATCGACGAACCAATGCGGGTGACGCTACGCGAGATGCGGCCGTTTTTCGCAAGATCGCTGCCGGCCATCCTGGCGCGGTTCTACGACAAGGTCCGGCACTACGATCCCTCCTCCGGCATCTTCAAGGACGCAACGGTGCAGGAGGCGATCCGCCAGCAGCTGCATCACTGGGACCTGATCGCGGTCGGCGATTTCGGCACCAACTACCTGAACTCCACCACCCAGTTTTGCGAACTCAATCACCGCGCCAAGGTCGCGCCGCAATGGTACATCGGTTGCCGGCAGATGTTCATCTGCGACCAGCTGATGAAGGCCGTCGAAGCCGAGGCGGCGGTTCCGCGCTTCGGGCGCGCCGCGCGGGCCGCCCTCAACCGCAAGGCTTCGATGCTGAATGCCGTCGCCAGGGCCGTGATGCTGGACACTGAAAACATCGTCGCGATTTATTTCGGGTCCAACCGTCAGACTCGCAAGAATACGATTGCCGACGCGAGCGACCGCTTCCGTTCCATCATCACGTCGCTGTCGACGGCGTCCAGCGAACTGGAAAATACCGCCCGCGCGTTGAGCGACAATGCCGGCAACACCACCCGGCTTGCGGCGGTGGTCGCCAATGCCTCGGAGGATGCCTCCAACAATGTGCAGTCGGTAGCGTCGGCGACCGAGGAGCTCGCGAGTTCGGTGCGCGAGATTTCGGCGCAGGTGCAGGAATCCAACCGGATTGCCGCCGACGCCGTGCAGCAGGCCAATGAGACCGACTCGCGCATCAACGCGCTGTCGCAGGCCGCCGGCCGGATCGGCGACGTGATCAAGCTGATCACCTCGGTCGCCGAGCAGACCAATTTGCTGGCTCTGAATGCGACCATTGAAGCCGCCCGCGCCGGCGAAGCCGGCCGCGGCTTCGCCGTGGTCGCCCAGGAGGTCAAGGCGCTGGCCGCCCAAACCGCCAAGGCCACCGACGAAATCGGCATCCAGATCGCGGGCATGCAGACCGCGACGCAGGAGGCCGTCGGCTCGATCAAGATGATCAGCTCGACCATCGGCAAGATTTCCGAGATCACCAGCGCCATCTCGGCGGCGATCGAGGAACAGGGCGCCGCCACACAGGAAATCTCCGGCAATATCCAACGCACGGCCAATGGCACCACGCAGGTGGCCGGCACCATCGCCGAAGTCAGCCAGGGCGCCAACCAGACCGGTGCAGCATCGAGCCAGTTGCTGTCATCGGCCCGGCAATTATCGGATTCCACCACCAGCCTGCAGGCCGAGATCGACGGGTTCCTGAAATCAATCGCGGCGACGGCGTAGAGCGCGCGCCGTCACGAGTACCGCATCACACCGTCATCGACCTTGCCGAAGCGCAAGGAGACGATGTCGAGCGCGTAATTCTGATAGAGCCGCCACGGCCGCTTCGATCCCTGTTTCGGCATCTTCGCGACCGAGCGCTGCACATAGCCGGAGGAAAAATCCAGTGACGGCAGTTCGGTGATGGTGAGGTCGACATTATGGGGCATGCACTGCCTGTAGCCGCGGCGGTCCATGTAGTTGATCAGGCGGCAGACGTATTCGCAGGTCAGATCGCATTTCAGCGTCCACGACGCGTTGGTGTAACCGAACGCCGATGCGAGGTTCGGCACGTCGGAATACATCATGCCCTTGTAGTTCAAGGCGCGCGCAAAATCGACCGTGCGGCCGTCGACGCTGACCTCGAGGCCGCCGAGCACCTGCAAATTGAGGCCGGTGGCGGTGACGATGATGTCGGCCTCGAGCTCGCTGCCGTCCTGCAGCCTGATGCCTCTTGCAGTGAAGGTATCGATCTGGCTGGTGACCACCGAGGCGCGCTTTTCCCTGATCGCATTGAACAGGTCGCCGTCGGGCACCAGGCAGAGCCGCTGATCCCAGGGATTGTAGCGCGGCGTGAAATGGGTGCCGATATCGTAGTCCGGCCCGAGCGCCATTCGGACGCCGCCGAGGATCAACTGCTTGACCCGCTCCGGCTTGCGCCGGGAGAGCTGGAAGAAATACATCCCCCACAACACATTGCGCCAGCGGATCAGAAGATAGGCGAGTTTGCTCGGCAGCCGCGCCCGCAATTTGTTGGCGACCGGGTCCTGCGCCGGACGCGACACCACATAGGTCGGCGAACGCTGCAGCATGGTGACATGCGCGGCCTTCCTGGCCAGCTCCGGCACCAGCGTCACCGCGGTCGCGCCAGAGCCGATCACCACCACGCGCTTGCCGTCATAGTCGACGTCGTCGCTCCATTTCTGCGGATGCACGATGCGGCCTGAAAAAACCTCCGCGCCGGGAAATTCCGGCGAATAGCCGTTTTCGTAATTGTAGTAGCCGCTGCACATGAACAGGAAATTGCAGGTGAAGCGGACGGTTTCGGTCGTCCCATCGCCCTGGCTGCGTTCGGCCTCGACGGTCCAGCGGGCCTGCGGCGACGACCACGACGCGCGCTTGACCCGGTGGTTGAAGCGGATGTTGCGGTCGATGCCATTCTCGGCCGCGGTCTCGCGGACGTAATTCAGGATCCGCGGCCCGTCCGCGATCGCCTTGGGCTCGGTCCACGGCTTGAACGAATAACCGAGTGTGAACATGTCGCTGTCGGAGCGGATGCCGGGGTAGCGGAACAGATCCCAGGTGCCGCCGATGCAGCCGCGGCCTTCGAGGATGAGGCAGCTCTTGCCGGGACAATTGGCCTGCAAATGATAGCCCGCGCCGATGCCGGACAGCCCGGCGCCGACGATCAGCACATCGACATGTTCTGATGGCGTAATGGTTTCCATGGGGCTGCCCAACTTTACCGCCGTCATGCCCGGCCTTTGTGCCGGGCATCCACGTCTTCTGTTCGCGTCGTCAAGACAAGACGTGGATGGCCGGGACATAGGCGAGCGGAAGCGACGCCGTCCTTCGGACGGCTATGCCCGGCCACGACGCAGGACATTGCTGCAATCAGGTCGGCAACTCAATACCGGTAATGGTCCGCCTTGAACGGGCCTTCCGGCTTCACCCCGATATAGTCGGCCTGGTCCGGCCGCAGCTTTGTCAGCTTGACGCCGATCTTGGCGAGATGCAGCCGCGCCACCTTCTCGTCCAGCGATTTCGGCAGCACATAGACCTTCTTTTGGTATTTGCCGCCCTTGTTGTTGGCGTAAAGCTCGATCTGCGCCAGCGTCTGGTTGGTGAAGGACGCCGACATCACGAAGCTCGGATGGCCCATGGCGTTGCCGAGATT
>JBDTKD010000623.1:0-6307 GCA_039935515.1 Bradyrhizobium sp. | reverse complement strand
GTGCCTGGGCCTGCGACGCCAAGGGCTAGGCTCGTCATTCCTGCGTGCGCCACCGGGTCCGCGCGCAAAGCGCGGCCCGATGACAGGCTCCGCTCGAACCCGGAAATCCCGATCTGATTTGCCGCCTCCGCCTGAAGTTATCCCGGAAATGACGTTGCGGCGGCCTCGGCCGCCACGCCGATCACGGCGATGTGAGCTCATGCGAGCCTTGCGTCGGTTGAAATTGACTGACCAGTCAGTCATATCTGGTTCATGGCAAGCGCACCAACCAATTCCAGCCGGGCAGGCGCGGCGAAACCGGCCAATCGCCGGCGAGGGAAGAAGGCCGCCCCGACCGCGGCAGCAAGGCCCGCCGCGCCACATGATCGGTCGTCCAAGCCGGCTTCCGGCCGTGCCGCCCGCGCGGCGGAGCGGCGCGCGGCGATCATCGAGGCGGCGATGGATGAATTCATCGCCCGCGGCTACGCGGCGACGCGGCTCGACGATGTCGCCAAGCGCGCCGGGGTCGCCAAGGGCACCATCTATCTCCACTTCAAGGACAAGGAATCGATGTTCGAGGAGCTGATCCGGACCGCGATCGTGCCGCTGATCAGCCGCATCACCGCACCAGCGCCTGCCGGCGGATCGGTCCGCGACATGCTCGAAGGATTTGCCCGCACCTTCATCCAGGAGGTGGCGACGACGCGGCGCGGCGACATCGTCCGCCTGATTGTGGCCGAGGGGCCGAGATTTCCAGGCATCGCCGATTTCTACTACCGCGAAGTGGTGTCACGCGGGCTCGCCGGACTGCGCGCCCTGATCGAAGCGGGGATCGCGCGCGGCGAAATTCGCCGCTCGGAACTCGCGCAGTTTCCCCAGATCATGGTGGCGCCCGCGATCGTCGCCGTGATCTGGAAGAGCCTGTTCGAAACGCATTCGCCGCTGGACGCGGTCGAGATGTTCCGCGTCCATCTCGATCTGATTTTTGGCGAACGGAGGACGACATGACCTCGTCGCGACCGATGCTGCGCATCGTGGCGATGCTTGGGTTCGCGGCCGTGCTGGCCGGCTGCGACCAGAGCCGGGATCCCGGCTATCAGGGCTGGGTCGAGGCCGACATGATTTTCGTCAGCCCCGACGAATCCGGCCGCGTCACCCGGCTCGACCTCCGCGAGGGCGACCAAGTCAAGGTCGGCACGCCGATCTATTCCGTCGACGACGACCTGCAGAAGGCCGACCTCAACCAGAACAACGCCACCCTTGCCAATGCCCAGCAAACCTATGACCGCGCGGCTTCGTTGAGCAAGACCGGCTCCGGGACCCAGGCCAATCTCGATGCCGCCGTGTCGGCGCTGCGCGTCGCCGAGGCGCATGTCGTCACCTCGCAGACCCGGCTTGCGCGGCGCAACGGCTTTGCGCCGGTCGCCGGTACCGTGCAGCAAATCTATTTCCGCGAGGGCGAGATGGCGCCGGCGCAGCGGCCGGTGCTCTCGATCATGCCGCCCGGCAACATGAAGGTGCGGTTCTACGTGGCGGAGCCGGACTTGCCCAGGATCGCGATCGGCGACGAGGTGCGCGTCACCTGCGACAACTGCGCGCCGGATCTCACCGCCAGGATCTATTTCATCGCGACGACCGCCGAGTACACCCCGCCGGTGATCTACAGTCTCGATGAGCGCAACAAGCTGGTCTATCTGGTTCAAGCCCGCCCCTCCAGGCCCGACGCCTTGCGCGTCGGCCAGCCGATCAGCGTGTATCTCGACGCCAAGACCCCGATGGCGGACCGGCGATGACAACGTCGACTGACATCGCGATTGAAGTGAAGGGTCTGTCGAAGTCGTTCGACGGCCGCGAAGTCGTCCATGAGTTGTCGATGACGGTGAAGCGCGGCACCATCTACGGATTCCTCGGACCCAACGGCTCCGGCAAGACCACGACCATCCGCATGTTGTGCGGGCTGCTGACACCTGACAGCGGCGAGGGCACCTGTCTCGGCTACGACATCCGCCGCGACGCCGACAGGATCAAGCGCCAGGTCGGCTACATGACCCAGCGCTTCAGCCTGTACCAGGACCTGTCGGTGCGCGAAAACCTCGAATTCGTGGCTCGACTCTATGGCATGCGTGACGCGCGAGGCACCGCGCGCGAGATGATCCGGCGGCTCGGGCTGACCGGCCGCGAGCAGCAGCTGGCGGGCGAACTGTCCGGCGGCTGGAAGCAGCGGCTTGCGCTCGGCGCCTGCACCCTGCCCAACCCGCAATTGCTGTTGCTGGACGAGCCGACCGCCGGCGTCGACCCCAAGGCGCGGCGCGATTTCTGGAACGAAATCCATGCGCTGGCCGCCGAAGGGCTGACGGTGCTGGTGTCGACCCATTACATGGACGAGGCCGAGCGCTGCCACGAGATCGCCTATATCGCCTATGGCCATCTGCTGGCGCACGGCACCGTCGACGAGGTGATCGCGAAATCGGCGCTCACCACCTACACCGTGACCGGCGGCGACCTCAACGCGCTCTCCGCCGAACTCGCCGGCAAGCCCGGCGTCGACATGGTGGCGCCGTTCGGCACCAGCCTGCATGTCTCCGGCCGCGATCGCGAGGCGCTTGAGGCCAGCATCGCGCCGTGGCGGGGGCGCCCTGAATTTCACTGGCAGCACGGCGAACCCTCGCTGGAGGACGTGTTCATCGAACTGATGAGCCGCTCGAAGGATAATTTCCAGTGAGCGCCGCCGTCGCCCCGCAGCAAGGCCGCGAGGCCGGCGAGCCGCGGTTCGGCTTCTGGCGGCGCAGCTATGCGATGGTGATCAAGGAATTCATCCAGTTGCGGCGCGACCGGGTGTCGTTCGCGATGATCGTGATGATCCCGGTGATGCAGCTGCTTTTGTTCGGCTATGCCATCAACACCACGCCGCGCGACCTGCCCACCGCGGTGCTGCTGCAGGAGGACAGCGATCTCGCCCGCTCGATCCTCAAGGCGCTGCAGAACACCTCCTATTTCCGTTTTACCCGGGAAGTCCACGATGTCGCCGAGTTCGACAATCTGCTGCTGTCCGGCAAGGTGCTGTTCGGCGTCGAAATTCCGCGCGGCTTCGAGCGCGCGGTGCGCCGCGGCGATTTTCCGTCGCTGCTGGTTGCTGCCGATGCCACCGATCCGGTGGCCGCCGGCGCGGCGCTGTCGGCGCTCGGCACCGTGGTGCAGACCGCGCTCGCCCATGATCTCTACGCCGGCGATCCGCCATCCCTGCCGTTCGAGATCCGCACCCATGCGCGCTACAACCCGGCGGCATCGTCGCGCCTCAACATCGTGCCCGGCCTGGTCGGGACCATCCTGACCATGACCATGCTGATCTTCACCGCGTTGTCGGTGACCCGCGAGATCGAGCGCGGCACCATGGAAAGCCTGCTGTCGATGCCGATCAGGCCGGTCGAAGTGATGTTCGGCAAGATTGTGCCCTACGTGCTGGTGGGATTCATCCAGGCCACGCTGATCATCGGCATCGGCGTTCTGCTGTTCGGGGTGCCGGTGCGCGGCAGCCTGATGATGCTGGCGCTGCTCTCCACCCTGTTCATCACCACCAATCTCGCGATCGGCTATACTTTCTCGACCATCGTGCAGAATCAGTTGCAGGCGATGCAGATGTCGATGATGTTCTTTCTGCCGAGCATTCTGCTGTCCGGCTTCATGTTTCCGTTCGCGGGCATGCCGGTATGGGCGCAATATATCGGCGAAGGCCTGCCGCTGACGCATTATGTGAGAATCGTGCGTGCCATCATGCTGAAGGGTGCGGCGCTGCCCAATCTGCAATATGATGCGATCGCGCTCGTTGTCCTGATGCTGCTCGCCATGACCATCGCGGTGAGCCGATTCCGTCGCACGCTCGATTGAGAGACAGACCGTGTTGAAACGAACGGACCGCAGGCTCGAGCTGCTGCGGCGCTTCCTGAGGCGGAAAAGCCACACGCCGGTGCTGGCCCAGTTCCGCCATGCCCTGACGCGCGAGATCCTGCTGACCGAGCGGCTCCGGGTCAGGGCGGTCATCGTCACGGTCTCCTTGCTGGTTGCGGTGATGTCCTCGCTCGATGTGCTCGCGCCGTCCGTGCTTGGCCGCATCTCCCATGGCCGCTTCGAGCTGGCGCCGCTGTACGCGGTGTACGTTCCGTTCCTGCTGTTCGAATTCATGGTGCTGTACCTGCTGGCGCGGCGGCTGGCGATGCACAGCGATGTGCCGTGGGCGCGGCGCTATCTCTCCGCCTTGATCGAGACCAGCATTCCGACCTTTGTGCTGTATCTGCACATGAACTGGATGGGATCGGCGCAGGCGCTGGGATTTGCGGCGCCGCTGGCCTATTTTCTCTTCATCGTTCTCTCGACGCTGCGGCTCGATTTCTGGCTCTCCACCTTCACGGGCTTTGTCGCCGCGGCCCAATTGTTCGCGATGGCGATGCTGTATCGCCCGGCGGGGTTTGCCGGCGAGCCGGCATCCGAACTCGGCTACGAGTTGATGCGCAGCGTGATGTTTCTGGTCGGCGGCATCCTGGCGGGTTCGGTGGGCGTTCAATTGCGGCATCAGTTCGAAGCCAGCATCGCCGCGGCCACCGCGCGTGACCGCATCACCAATTTGTTCGGCCAGCACGTCTCCCCCGAGGTGGTCGAGCGGTTGCTGGTCGAGGGCGAGGAGACGTCGAGCGACATTCGCCGGGTCGCCGTCATGTTCGTCGATTTCCGCAGTTTCACCGCGGGCGCGCGGTCGCGGACGCCGCAGGAAGTGGTCGAGCGGCTCGATGGTGCATTCGCCGTGCTGGTCGAAATACTCGATCGTCACGGCGGCATCGTCAACAAGTTCCTCGGCGACGGCTTTCTGGCGCTGTTCGGCGCGCCGTTCGAGGCCGCCGCGGCGCCGCATCATGCGGTCGCTGCCGCGCGCGAGATGCTGGCCGCGATGGAAGGCATCAACCACGCCAGCGCCTGGCCGCTGCGGATCGGCATCGGCATTCACTTCGGCGAGGTGGTGGCCGGCAATATCGGCTCGCCCCGACGCAAGGAATATACCGTGATCGGCGACACCGTGAATTTCGCGTCGCGGCTGGAAGCCCTCAACAAGGATTTCGATTCGCAGCTGTTGATCTCGGCCGCCGTTCGCGACGCGCTGGGCGAAGATGGCGGCGACGCGGCGCCGCTCGGCGAGGTCGCAATCAGGGGCTACGACCGCCCCATGACGGTGTGGCGGCTGGGATAGGGAGGACAGCAGATGCAACGACGTTATGTCACGGTCGACGTTTTCACCGATCGCGCCTTTGGCGGCAATCCGCTTGCGGTGGTGCTGGATGCCGGCGGGCTCACGACGGCGCAGATGCAGGCGATCGCTCGCGAATTCAACTATGTCGAGACCACCTTCGTGTTGCCGCCAGGGGATGCCGCCCACGACGCGCAGGTCCGGATTTTCACCGTGCGTTCCGAAATCCCGTTCGCCGGCCATCCCAATGTCGGCACCGCCTTTGTGCTGGCGTCGCGGGCGACGAAGCCGCCCGAGCGGCTGCAGTTCGAGGAAAAAGCCGGCCTGGTGGCGGTCGCGATCCTGAAGGACGGGCACGGCATTGCCGGCGCCGAACTCACGGCACCACAGAGCCTGCAGCGGCTGACGCCGTTCAGCGCCGCGCAGGCCGCGGCCTGCCTGTCGCTGTCTGCCGCCGATGTCCGCCTCGACCGGCATGCGCCGCAGATCATCTCGGTCGGGCTGCCGTTTCTGGCAGTGGAGCTTGGCAGCCGCGAGGCGCTGCGGCGGGCGAGGCCGGACGCGGATGCGTTCGCGCAAATCTTTCCCTGCGACGGCTGCGATGCGGTCTACCTCTACACGCGCGATGTGCCCGCCGCTGAGCAGCCGTGCGACCTGCAGGCGCGGATGTTTCATCCGGGATCGAGCGGCCTGTCCGAGGATCCCGCCACCGGCAGCGCCACCGCCGCCGCCGCCGCACTGCTCGCCGATCTCGCCGGCGAGCGTGATGCCGAGCTGGCGTTGCGGATCGGGCAGGGCGTCGACCTCGGACGACCGAGCCTGCTGCTGACCCGCGTCCGCAAGGAGAACGGCGTCGTCGTCGCGAGCTATGTCGGCGGCCGCTGTGTGCCGATGATGGAAGGCACGTTCCGGCTCGCCGGTGAGGAATGAACGGCTATCGTCCTTGCAAAGGTCACGCGCGGGTTCTTTCTCGTCATTCGGGCCGCCGCTTGGCGCTGGCCTCTTCGTCGTCATTCCGGGACGCGCCCGCTTGGCGCTGGCCTCTCCCTCGTCATTCCGGGGCGCGCCCCTTGGCGCGAGCCCGGAATCCATACT
>JBDTKD010000622.1:0-5921 GCA_039935515.1 Bradyrhizobium sp. | reverse complement strand
CGATCAGATATTCAGTTCGGGAAATTCGGCGATCGTCGGCAACCTCGCCCGACGCCTGGCGAACGACGCGAAGCTCAGCACCGCCAATCCCAAGAGCACCGGCGGGTAGACCACGAGGTTGACCGCGGACCAGCCGTAATTCGCCAGCAACTGGCCGGAGGAGAACGACCCCACCGCCATCATCCCGAACACCAGGAAGTCGTTGAACGCCTGCACCTTGTTGCGCTCGCGCGGCCGGTGCGTCTCCAGCACCAGGGCGGAGGCCCCGACAAAGCTGAAATTCCAGCCGACGCCAAGCATCATCAGGGTGGCCCAGAAGTGCATCGCCGTGATGCCGGTTAGCCCGATGGTCGCCGCACCCGCCTCCAGCAGCAGCCCGAGCGCGACCATCCGCCGCGCGCCGAACCGCGCGATCAGGGAGCCGGTAAAGAAGCTCGGCCCGTACATCGCGACGATGTGCCATTGAATGCCGAAATTGGAATCGCTGACGCTGAGCCCGCACATCTTCATCGCGAGCGGCGCCGAGGTCATCACCAGGTTCATCATCGGATAGGCGATGGCACCGCACAGTGCCGCGGCGATAAAGCGCGGCTGCCGCACGATCGTCAACAGCGGACGCCCCCCCTGCAGATCCGACGGCGCCGGTCTTGGCGCGTCGATGCCGGCGAGCACCGCCATCGCCAGCAATGCGACCATCGCCTGCACCACGAAGCTGAAGGCGAACAGATAAGGCGACCAGATATCCATGGTCCATTGCACGAGTTGCGGACCGAGCACGCCGGCGAAGACGCCGCCGGCCATGACCCACGACACCGCCTTGGGGCGATATTCGGCGCTGGCGCCGTCGGCGGCGGCGAAGCGATAGGATTGCGACACCGCGCCGTAGAGTCCGCCGAGGAACGTCGCGCAGCAGAACAGCGCGAACGAACCGTGCAGGATGGCGAAGGCCCCGAGCAGGCCGGTCGCCACGCCGCAGCCGGTGCCGATGATGAAGGCGACCCGGCGGCCGTAGCGGCGTGAGATCGCGCCGGTCGGCAGCGTGCCGGCCGCCAGCCCGACCACGTATATTGAGAGCGGCACGGTCGCGAACGAAATGTCCGGCGCGAGCGTCGCCCCGACGATCGAGCCGGTCGCGAAGATCACCGCCGAGTTGGCGCCGGTCAGCGCCTGCGCCGCTGCCAGCCGCACCACGTTGGATCGTGCCCGCGCATCATCGGTGATCTCGTCGGCAGCAGTCAGATCGGTCATCGGCCGGTTCCGGGCGCGGCCCATGCAGCGGGTCGCCTGAATCCCGGCACTATGAAGCGGGGCCGTGGGGCAATCAACCGACGCCAGCGGACCTGCGCCATGCGGATGCCGTTCAGGCCGCCTGGCTCCGGCCGAACACCAGGATCAGATTATTGGCGGGCATTTCGGCGATCTCGACCAGTTGCAGCCCAGCGGCCACTGCCAGCTTCTGAAGCTCGGCGGTATCGCGCACGCCCCATTCGGGATTGTTGGCGCGAAGGCTGCTGTCGAACACGGCATTGCTGACGGCGGTATGCTCGCCGTCACGCTTGAATGGCCCGTACAGGAACAGCCATCCATCGGCGCGCAGGTGGCGTCCGGCGCCGGCGAACAGCCCCTCGGCGACCTGCCATGGCGCAATGTGGATTACATTGGCACAGAACACCGCCAACAACCGGCCCGGACCATTGCCGTCATGTGGCTCCGGGCACCACGCCGGATCGGAAAGATCGATCCGCCGCGGCGGACGGACATTGCTCAGCCCTGAATGCGCCCGCCACGCGGCAATGCTTTTCAGATGCTGTTCGTTGAGATCGCTCGGCCACCAGACGATATCGGGAGTGTGGCGGGCGAAATAAACCACATGTTGGCCGGTGCCGCTGCCGGCTTCGATGACATCGCCGGATCTGCCCGCAAGATATCGCTGCAATACCGACCAGATGGCCTCATGATTGCGGTGAAACGCCGCCGCGTCGAGACGCCCGTCAGGCTCGGCCGGACGGCCGTCCTTGCCGAATTCCAAGACATATTCCGCCATGACATGCTCCCGGATCGATGGGCGGCGCAAGCCTATCCGCTTTACCGCAAACGTGCGAACCGCAAGATTCAGCAAGACATTCCGCCAATGGCGTTTATGATTTTGCCCGCCTATATTCCAGACGGCTAAATTGACACGAACCCTTGAGGAAGCGCCTTTTGACCGACCCGGCCTCGACCGACCCCGCTTTGCTCCCGGTATTGGCGTTGGCATTGCTGATCGGCGCGACCATCTGCGCAGGCCCGGCCGGCGCCCAAGCCGGCGTCTCCGAGGGCCAAAAGCTGGCATTCGATCGCGGCAAGGGCAACTGCCTGAGCTGCCATGACATCAAGGGCGGCGAGTTTCCCGGCACCATCGGGCCGCCGCTGAAGGATATCAAAAGCAAATATCCGGATCGCAACGATCTCGTGGCCATCCTCACCGATGAGACCAAACGCAACACGCTGACCGTGATGCCCCCGTTTGGGCGAAATCGCATTTTGACCAGCGAAGAGATCAACGCGATCGTGGATTTCCTGCAGACCTTGTGACGGCGACAATGATGCGCGCCCTGGGAGAGTTCAGATGACGATGACTGACGACGGAGTTGCCCCGACGCGGCGGCTGGTCCTGCAGGGCGCGGTGACGGTCGCGCTGGTCGGGCTCGGCAACGTTGCGTTCAGCCAGGTGCCGGCACTGGCCGCGGCCAACGACAAATATCCGGAGGACGCCTTCAATCAGAAGAGCGAAGCGGATGCCGTCAAGGCCCTGTACGGCAGGACCCACGAGCCATCGGACCAGGTCAAGCTCGACGCACCCGAAATTGCCGAGAACGGCGCGGTGGTGCCGATCGCGGTCACCACGACACTTGCCGGCGTGACCTCGATATCGTTCCTGGTCGCCGAAAATCCCAATGCGCTGGCGGCATCCTATCGAATTCCGCCGGGAACCATGCCGAGCGTGGCCAACCGCCTGAAAATGGCGAAGACCAGCAACGTGATCGCGATCGTGGAAGCCGGCGGCAAGCTGTACAGCGCCACCAAGGAAGTCAAGGTGACCGTCGGCGGCTGCGGCGGCTGAACCAGATTTGTGAAGGAGTATTGTGATGGCATCGACCATTCGCGTGCGCGCGACCTCGAAGGACGACACCACCGAGGTTCAGGCGCTGATCCAGCATCCGATGGATTCCGGCTTTGTCAAGGACGCCAAGGGCCAGATCATTCCGCCGCATTTCATCCAGCAAGTGACCTTCGAGCATGACGGCAAGAACGTCTTTGTCGCCGACTGGGGCACGGCGGTCTCCAAGGACCCTTATGTCAAGTTCAGCTTCAAGGGCGGCAAGAAGGGCGACGATCTGAAAATCAGCTGGGTCGACAACAAGGGGGCATCCGATACCACCACGGCGAAGATTCAATAAAGGCGCGGAGAACAAGGTGCGACCTCCAATTCAATTTTTATCCGCCGCGCTGGGGTTGGCCGCGCTGACGCTGGGCCTCGGTGATCGCGCCGTCGCCGCCGGCGGCAGCGATCCGGCGGCCGACGCCGAGGCGTTCCAGAAATACTTCACCGGCAAATTCCCCGGACTGAAGCTCGAAGACTTCGTCAACGGCCCCTATTCGATGAACGAGGACATGCACCGGCAATGGGTGGAGAAAGAGGAATTCCCGCCTTATGATTTCTCGCTCGATCAGGGCAAGGAGATGTTTTCGACGCCGTTCAAGAACGGCAAGGGCTATGCCGATTGTTTTCCCAACAAGGGTATCGGCATCCGTCAGGACTATCCGTATTTCGATCAGAAGGAAGGCAAGGTCATCACGCTCGAGCTCGCACTGAACCGCTGCCGCGAAGCCAATGGCGAAGCGCCGCTCTCCTATGTGAAGGACGACATGGCCGCGCTCACCGCCTACATGGCGTTCACCTCGCGCGGCAAGCCGTTCGACATCAAGATCCCGGACGATCCCCGCGCGTTTGAGGCGTATCAGGACGGCAAACGCTACTTCTATACAAGGCGCGGCCAGCTCAATTTCTCCTGCGCGAGCTGCCATGTGCAGAATCCCGGCGAGCGCATTCGGGCCGAGATCCTGGCACCCGCGCTCGGCATCCTGAACGCGATGCCGATCTACCGGTCCGAATGGGGCGGCATGGGCACGATCAGCCGGCGCTTCGTCACCTGCAACATCCAGACCCGCGGCGTGCCGCTCGATCCGCAGTCCGATGAATACCGCGACCTCGAATATTATCTGTCCTATGTCAGCAACGGGCTGCCGATCTCCGGGCCGGGAGCGCGGCCGTGAGCCTGATCCGGCGCAAGGTGCCGAGATTGCCACTCGCAGCCGCGCTGCTGATCGCAGCCGCGAGTTCCGTTCCCGCCGCCAGTTCCGAGGCCGATTTCAAGGCCGCCTATGCCGCCGCGGAGGCCGCCAACCAGCGGGCGGGCCAGTTGCGCGATCAATGGACGGCGACGGCGGCAGCTCTGGCCGCTGCAAGGAAAGCCGCCACCGGCGGCGATTTCGACAAGGCCGTCGCATCGTCGAAGGAAGCCGAGGCACTGGCCAGGGCTTCGATCCTGCAGGCGGAAAGCGAGAAACAAGCTTGGCAAGCGCTGGAAATCCATTGAGCTCGTTTGGAACCGCGCCGAGACATCGCATGACTATCCGGCGCCGGGATTTTCTCAGGCTCGCGGGCGCCGCCGCACTCTCGGATGGATGGCCGCGGCCCGCGCGCAGCGCCGACAACCCGAGCGTTTACGATCTCGCGCGCTTCGGCAATGCGCGCATCCTGCACATGACCGATACCCATGCGCAGTTGCAGCCGGTGTTTTTTCGCGAGCCGAGCGCCAATCTCGGGATCGGCGCGATCCAGGGCAAGCCGCCGCATCTCGTCGGCCATGCTTTTCTCGACCGGTTTGGCATCAAGCCCGACAGCGCCGATGCCTACGCCTTCACGTTCCTTGATTTCGAGAAAGCCGCCGCGCGCTTCGGCAAGCTCGGCGGATTTGCGCATCTGAAGACATTGATCGACCGCCTGCGCAGCGACGTGGGGCCGGGAAATTCGATGCTGCTCGACGGCGGCGATCTGTGGCAGGGCACCGGGCAGGCCAATGCCATGCAGGGTGCCGACATGGTCGAAGCCGCAAATCTGCTCGGCATCGAGGCCATGACCGGCCACTGGGAATTCACCTATGGCGAGCAGACGCTGCGCCGCAACCTCGAGCGCTTCAAGGGCGAATTTCTGGCCCAGAACGTCTTCCTGACTGAGGAAGCCGCATTCAGGGACGCAAAGGCCTTCGATCCCGCGTCCGGCCGCGTGTTCAAGCCGGCCAGCATCCGGGAGATCGGCGGCCATCGCGTCGCCGTGATCGGGCAGGCTTTCCCCTATGTTCCGATCGCCCACCCAAAACGGTTTACGCCGGACTGGACGTTCGGGATCCACGATGACGAACTGCAGAAACTGGTCACCGGCCTGCGCAACGGCGACAAGGTCGATGCGGTGGTGCTGCTGTCGCATAACGGTATGGACGTCGACCTGAAACTCGCAAGCCGGGTCAGCGGCATCGATATCATTCTCGGCGGCCACACCCACGACGCCGTGCCGCTGCCGATCCCGGTGACCAATGCCGGCGGCACCACGCTCGTCACCAATGCCGGCTCGAACGGACAATTCCTCGGAGTGCTCGATCTCGAACTGGCCAGGGGCCGGATCAGCCAAGTGCGCTACCGGCTGTTTCCGGTATTCTCGGAGTTGCTGAAACCGGACGCCGCGATGGCCGAGTTGATCGAAAAAATACGCGAACCGCATGCGGCAGGCTATGCCGAAAAGATCGCGACCGCGGACCGGCTGCTGTGGTGCTTCTCGTGACCCATGACCGCAAGGCCGGCTCGGAAGATTGGGTCACGCG
>JBDTKD010000621.1:0-3197 GCA_039935515.1 Bradyrhizobium sp. | reverse complement strand
TGGCACGAGGTTTCGACGCGGGTCAACCGGGTCGCCAATGACGATGCGCAACTGGTGCTGCCGATCACCGCCGAACAGATCGCGGCCGAGCAACCGCCGCGGAAGGTCGCCGCGCGCGGGCCGACGGCTGCGACTTCGGACGACGGGCAGGGCTCTCTGTTCTAGAATCGAACGCCGTCATTGCGAGCGCACGCGCAGCAAAAATCGTAGGGTGGGCTATGGCGCGCCAGCGCCGTGCCCACCGATCTTGTTCGCGGTAACCCTTGGTGGGCACGCTTCGCTTTGCCCACCCTACGAGTTACGCGCGCAAGCGAAGCGATCCATCATGAGGGACGAAAGCTACAGCACCTTGCCGGGGTTCATGATGCCGAGCGGATCGAGCATCGCCTTGATGTCGCGCATCAGCGCGATCGCGACCTTGTCCTTGACGTCGGGGAGTTCGTCGCGCTTGAGCACGCCAATGCCGTGCTCGGCGGAGATCGATCCGCCCATCCGCCGCACGATGTCGAACACCACCGCATTGACATCGTGCCAGCGCGCCAGGAAGTCGGCGGCATCGCCGCCAACCGGCTGGCTGACGTTGTAATGAATATTGCCATCGCCGAGATGCCCGAACGGTACCGGCCGCGAACCCGGAATCAGTTTCACGACCGCCGCATTGGCCTCCGCGATGAAGTCGGGCACGGCGGCGACCGGCACCGAGATGTCGTGCTTGATCGATCCGCCCTCGGGCTTCTGCGCCGCCGACATTTCGTCGCGCAGTTTCCAGAACGCCTGGCGCTGAGTAAGGTTCGCCGCAATCACGGCATCGGCGACGACCCCGTCGTCAAGACCCTGTGCCAGGATCGATTCCAGCGCGGCGCGGGCGTCATCGCGCGACGACGACAGCTCCAGCAGCACATACCAGGGATGCCCGCCGGCCAGGGGATTGCGGATGTCGATGCCGTGACGCATCGAAAAATCCACCGCGATGTCGGAAAGCAACTCGAAGCTGGTCAGGCTGGCGGCGGCCTCGTTCTGCGATATCGCCAGCAGCTTGAGCGCATCCGCCGGCGAGCGCAGGCCGACATAGGCGGTTTCCACTGCGCGCGGTTTTGGGAACAGCCGCAGCGTCGCCGCGGTGATGACGCCGAGCGTGCCTTCGGCGCCGATGAACAGGTTGCGCAGATCGTAGCCGGTATTGTCCTTCTTCAGCTTCGAGAGGGCGTTCAACACGCGCCCGTCGGCGAGCACCACTTCCAGCCCGAGCGCCATCTCGCGCGCCACGCCATAGGCCAGCGCCGCGGTGCCGCCGGCATTGGTGGAGAGATTGCCGCCGATGGTGCAGCTTCCTTCGGCCCCGAGCGACAGCGGAAACAGGCGGTCGATGTCGCTGGCGCGTTGCTGCGCGACCTGCAGCACGACGCCGACCTCGCAGGTCATGGTGTTGGACGCGGTGTCGACGTCGCGGATGCGGTCCATCCGCCGCATCGACACCACCACCTCGCCATGGTGCGGGGTTTGGCCGCCGACCAGGCCGGTATTGCCGCCCTGCGGCACCAGCGCGACGCGCTGCTCGGTGGCAAGCCTGCAGATCGCGGACACCTCCGCGGTCGAACCGGGCCGCAGCACCAGCGGCGAGCGGCCGTGATAGAGATCGCGCTCCTCGGTGAGGTAAGGCGCGATGTCGGCCGCATCGGTCACCGCATATCTATCGCCGACGATAGCGCGAAAACGCGCGATCAGTTCGGGCGAGAGCGGCGGTGCCGGCGACGGAGCGACATTCATGGGCTGGCTTCTGCTTTTGTTGTTCTCGATCATGCCCGCCCCATCGCGGCGCGGCGCAACCGGTCATTGATGGCTTCGCCGAGACCATGATGGGGAATCGGCGTCACCGCGATGGCGCGCGCGCCCTCAAGGTCGAGGGCGCGAAGATAGCCGAATAGATTGGCTGCGGCCTCTGCCAGATCGCTCTGTGCGGACAAATTCAGCGTCGCGACGGCGCGGTTCGTGCCCGGCACCGCGCCCGGGCCGAACGCCAGCAGCGCCTCGCCGGCCTCAAGCTGCATGGCCTCGAGCCGCACCGGAGTGCGCGGTGCATAATGCGAGGCCAGCATGCCCGGCGCCAGCGGATGAGCGGTGCCGCGATCGGCATGCTCGGGTGGCCGGGCGAGGGGGCGGCCGAGCACGCGCTCGATGTCGCCGCGCGGCAGGCCGCCGGGACGCAGCAGGATCGCGGTTTCGAAGCATCCGACGATGGTGGATTCAACGCCGACCGCCACCGCGCCGCCATCGACGATCAACTCGATGCGCCCCTCGAGATCGCTCTGCACATGCGCCGCATTGGTCGGAGAGACATGGCCCGACAGGTTCGCCGATGGCGCCACCACCGGCCGGCCGAACCGTTTGAGGAGGTCGCGCGCGACCGGGTGGGCCGGGACCCGGATCGCGATGGTATCGAGCCCGGCGGTGGCAAGATCGGCGACCGCGCAGTCGCTGGTCTTTGGCAGCACCAGCGTCAGCGGACCCGGCCAGAACGCCTCGGCCAGCAGGACCGCCTGGGCATCGAATTGCGCGATGTTCCGGGCGGCCGCGAGATCGCCGACATGGGCGATCAGCGGATTGAAGGACGGCCGGCCCTTGGCCTCATAGAGCCGCGCGACCGCGCCGGGGTTGGTCGCGTCCGCGCCCAGCCCATACACCGTCTCGGTCGGGAATCCGACCAACCCACCTTGCGCCAGACAACGCGCCGCCGCGGCCATGGCGGCCTCGCCGGCGGGCAAAATCTGCGTCTTCAGGCCCACATGGACAGGAACCGAGGTCATCGATCTGGCTTCTTGCGGTGTCGGAAACCCAAGGCTATAAGCCGCGTTCTTGTCGGAGTGTGGCTCAGCCCGGTAGAGCACTGCGTTCGGGACGCAGGGGTCGCAGGTTCGAATCCTGCCACTCCGACCAGTAATCATTCAGCTTTTTGTTCTGATTGCTGGTGGTTTGCAAGTCAACCACATATTCGGCACCGCCACCGCTCGCTGAGCCGGCCCGCAGGCGGCGCCCGCAAAGGCGGCATCGACGCCGAACCGCCCACGTCCGAGATCTGAGCCAGCGCGATCGAGATTCCCGACGGGCTGTCTTGGCACCAACTAAAAGATGGACCCTGCGATTACCACCAAACTGCTTACCCGGGCTCGACGAGGGCAGTCTTGTGCAAGCTTGAGCGA
>JBDTKD010000620.1:0-12693 GCA_039935515.1 Bradyrhizobium sp. | reverse complement strand
CTGGAGAAGTCGCTGGGCGCCATGGCCAAGGCCGGCAGCACCAATCTGGTGGATGTGGTGGCCTATGCCGAGGAGGTGCGCGAGAAGGGCTTCGTGTTCATGGATACGCCGGGTTACGACCCGGTGGCGGCGACCGGGCAGGTGGCCGGCGGCGCCAACCTCGTCTGCTTCACGACGGGGCGCGGCAGCGTGTTCGGCTGCAAGCCCGCGCCCTCGATCAAGCTCGCCACCAACTCGGCGATGTTCAAGCGCATGGAAGACGACATGGACGTCAATTGCGGCACCATCCTCGACGGCGAGGAGACGGTCCAGCAATGCGGGCAGCGGATCTTCGATCTGATGCTCAAGACGGCGTCGGGACAGAAGACCAAGAGCGAAGGCTTCGACTTCGGCGGCGCCGAATTCGCGCCCTGGGTGCTCGGCGCCACGATGTAGGGGTTTGTTGCAGCGGTAGCTTTCCGTCATGCCCGGCCTTGTGCCGGGCATCCACGTCTTTCTTAGTTCCTTCTTTACCCGGCGTGAAAACAAGACGTGGATGGCCGGGACAAGCCCGGCCATGACGAAGGCGACGGGAATCCGCTCCTCCAACAGGCAATCGCTGCCCGTTGTTATTGCTTGATCCACATTAGAAGCGGTGTTTTGCTCAAAAAAGCTGCTGGAGTAGCCTGCCTGTGTCGATCTTCGTCGCACTGCATCACGTCACGCACTACAGATACGATCGCCCGATCGATCTCGGCCCTCAGACCATTCGCCTGCGACCGGCGCCGCACACGCGCACGCCGATCCTGAGCTATTCGCTCAAGGTCACACCCGCCAATCATTTCGTGAACTGGCAGCAGGATCCGCAAGGCAACTGGCTCGCGCGGTTCATCTTTCCGGAAAAGGCCACCGAGCTCAGGATCGAAGTCGACTTCACGGCGCAGATGACCGTGATCAATCCGTTCGATTTTTTTATCGAGCCCAGCGCCGACACTTTTCCGTTCACCTATACCGACGATCTCAAGACCGAGCTCGCGCCCTATCTCGCGACCACGGAATCCGGTGCGCTGTTTGCCGCCTACCTCGCCGGGATTCCGCGCGAGGCGCCGAGCACGGTCAGCTTTCTGGTCGATCTCAACGCGCGATTGCAAAACAAGATTCGTTACATCATTCGCATGGAGCCGGGCATCCAGACCCCCGAGCGGACGCTGGAGACGGGCGCCGGATCGTGTCGCGACTCGGCATGGCTGTTGATCCAGATCCTGCGGCATCTCGGTCTCGCCGCCCGTTTCGTGTCCGGCTATCTCATTCAGCTGCGGCCCGATATCGATCCGGTCGAAGGTCCGCGCGAGGTCGAGACCGATTTCACCGATCTGCACGCCTGGGCCGAAGTCTATCTTCCCGGCGCGGGCTGGATCGGATTCGATGTCACCTCGGGCATGCTGACCGGCGAAGGCCATATCCCGGTCGCGGCCACGCCGCATTACCGCTCGGCGGCGCCGATCAGCGGCAGCGCCGGCTTTGCCAACGTCGAATTCGACTTCGAGATGGGCGTCAAGCGCATCCGCGAGGCGCCGCGGATCACCCGGCCATTCTCCGACGATTCATGGGCCCGTCTCGACCGGCTCGGCGAACAGGTCGATGCCGATCTGAAAGCCGGCGACGTGCGCCTGACCATGGGCGGCGAGCCGACCTTCGTTTCCATCGATGACCTCGAATCGCCGGAATGGAATATTGCAGCGGTAGGGCCGACCAAGCGCGCGCTTGCCGACGATCTCATCCGGCGCTTGCGGACACGCTTTGCGCCCGGCGGGCTGCTGCATTACGGCCAGGGCAAATGGTATCCGGGCGAAAGCCTGCCGCGCTGGGCGTTCGGTCTCTATTGGCGCAAGGACGGCGTCCCGATCTGGAAGAACTCCGATCTGATCGCGAAGATCGAGAATCCGCGCCAGGCCAGGATTGACGACGCCGAGCGTTTTGCGGAAAGCGCGGCCGAGAAACTCGGCGTCGATTCCGAATTCATCATGCCGGCATTCGAAGACCCGAGCCATTGGCTGCAGAAGGAGGCCGGCCTTCCGCCCAATGTCGACCCCGGCGATTCAAAGCTGTCCGATCCGGAAGAGCGTTCGCGCATGGCGCGGGTATTCGATCAGGGACTGAACACGCCGAGAGGATACGTTTTGCCGATCCAGCGCTGGAACGCCGATGCCGGACGCTGGCGCAGCGAGCGCTGGAAGCTGCGGCGCGGCAATCTGTTCCTGACGCCGGGCGATTCCCCGCTCGGGCTGCGGCTGCCGATCTCGTCGTTGCCTTATATTCCGCCTGACGACTACCCTTACGTCGTCGAGCAGGATCCGCTGGAGCCGCGCGGAGCGCTGCCGGTGTATGACCAGACCATACAGGCCGAGGCCACGCTGCATCAGCAGGTGCAGGAGCAGCAGCTCAGATCCGGCGGCGTGCGCACCGCGATGTCGATCGAGATCCGCGACGGCGTGCTCTGCGCCTTCATGCCGCCAGTGGAGAAGCTCGAGGACTATCTGGAACTGGTCACGGCGGTGGAAGCGACCGCCGAGGAAATGCAGATGCAGGTCCATGTCGAGGGCTATCCGCCGCCATTCGACCCGCGGGTCGAGGTGATCAAGGTGACCCCCGATCCCGGCGTGATCGAGATCAACATTCAGCCGGCGACCAGTTGGCGCGAGGCCGTCGATATCACCTTCGGGCTCTACGAAGACGCCGCCCAGGGCAGGCTCGGCGCCAATCGTTTCCTGATCGACGGGCGGCACACCGGCACCGGCGGCGGCAATCACGTGGTGGTCGGCGGCGGTACCCCGGCGGATTCACCGTTTCTGCGCCGCCCCGATCTCCTCAAGAGTCTGGTGCTCTACTGGCAGCGGCATCCGTCGCTGTCTTATTTGTTCTCGGGCATGTTCATTGGTCCCACCAGCCAGGCGCCGCGGATCGACGAGGCCCGGCATGACGGCCTCTACGAGCTGGAAATTGCATTGGCCCAGGTGCCGCCGCCGGGAACCAAAGCTCCGCTGTGGCTGGTAGATCGGCTGTTCCGGCACATCCTGGTGGATATCACCGGCAACACCCACCGCGCCGAAATCTGTATCGACAAGCTGTATTCTCCCGACAGCGCCACCGGCCGGCTCGGGCTGGTCGAGTTCCGTGCGCTGGAAATGCCGCCGGACCCGCGCATGAGCCTGGCGCAGCAATTGCTGATCCGGGCCCTGATCGCCAGGCTCTGGCGCGAGCCGCAACAGGGCAAGTTCGTGCGCTGGGGGACGACGCTGCACGATCGCTTCATGCTGCCGCATTTCCTGTGGGAAGATTTTCTGGACGTGCTCGGCGAATTGAAGCAGCGCGGTTACGATTTTTCACCGGATTGGTACGCCGCGCAGCTTGAGTTCCGCTTCCCTGTATTCGGCCGGGTCCACCATGGCGGCGTCAGTCTGGAACTGCGGCAGGCGCTCGAACCCTGGCACGTCCTCGGCGAAGAGGCGTCGGCCGGTGGCACCGTGCGCTATGTCGATTCCTCGGTCGAGCGATTGCAGGTCAAGGCGGAAGGCTTTGTCGAAGGCCGCCACCTCGTCACCTGCAATGGCCGGCGCATGCCGATGACGCCAACCGGCTGCTCCGGCGAGGCGGTCGCGGCCGTCCGCTTCAAGGCCTGGCAACCGGCATCCGGGTTGCATCCGACCATTCCGGTGCACGCCCCGCTGACCTTTGACCTGATCGATACCTGGAACGGGCGTTCGCTGGGCGGCTGCGTCTACCACGTCGCCCATCCCGGCGGCCGCAGCTACGAGACCAAACCGGTCAACTCCTACGAGGCCGAGGCGCGGCGGCTCGCCCGGTTTCAGGATCACGGTCATACCCCCGGCAAGGTCGATCCGCCGCGCGAAGAACGCACAATTGAGTTTCCCTTGACCCTCGACTTGAGGACGCCGCTCCTGCATTGAGAGGAAACCTTATAGCGTTTTCGAGCGAAGTGGGGACCGGTTCGCGTCAAGAAAACGCGTCAAAACAAGAAACTAAAGCCCGGTTCTGATTCAATCAGAACCGAACAGGCTTTAGGCAGGAGAGTCGGAATGGCAGGGCAGGCCGGCAAGGGAAGCAGCCAAGGAAGCAGCCAGGGGAGCAAGACCACGCCCGCCAACCGGCGCGTGGGGCAGTGGGCGCGCGACTACGTCCGCCTGCCCGGCATTCCCGATGAATATCTCGGGCAGGATGGCGCCCCCCGCGCGGTCTGGACCCGGTTCTTCGATGCCTTCGCCGCGTTGACACCTGCCGAAATCGAGCGTCGTTTCGGTTCCGCCGACCGCCATTTGCGGGAAGCCGGCGTGACCTATCGCGCGCCCGGGGAAACCGCCGACCGGCTCTGGCCTTTGAGCCATCTGCCGCTATTGATCGACGAGGCCGACTGGCAGCAGCTCACCGCCGGCATCGTGCAACGCGCGCAATTGTTTGAACTGGTTCTGAGCGATCTCTACGGCGAGGGCCGGCTGGTTGCCGAAGGCGCGCTGCCGGCCGCAGCCATCGCCGGCAGCGCCGAATATCTGCGTCCGGTTTGCGGCATCAAACCTCCGGGCGGACGCTATCTCAATCTGTATGCCGCCGATGTCGGCCGCGGGCCCGATGGGCGATGGTGGGTGCTGGGCGACCGGACCCAGGCACCCTCGGGTGCGGGCTATGCGCTCGAGAACCGGTTGGTGCTGTCGCGGGCATTCAGCACGCTCTACAAATCGATGAATGTGGAGCGCGTCGCACCGTTCTTCGAGGCGTTCCGCGACAGCCTGCGTTCCGGCGCCGACCGCGACGAGCCGCGGATCGGGCTGTTGACGCCCGGCGCGTTCAGCGAAACCTATTTCGAACATGCGACGCTGGCGCGCTATCTCGGATTTCTGCTGGTAGAGGGCGACGATCTCGCCGTCAGCGGCGACCGCATTCATATCCGCACGGTCGCCGGACTGAAACGGCTCGACGTGTTGCTGCGCCGGGTGGATTCCAATTCGCTGGATCCGCTGGAGCTCGATGCATCCTCGCAGCTCGGCGTTCCCGGCTTGATCGACGTCTTGCGCAGGAACGGTGTCGTCGTCGCCAACATGCCGGGCTCGGGCGTGATGGAGGCGCGGGCGCTGCTCGGCTTCCTGCCCAGTCTGTGCCGGCGTTTCTTCGGCGAGGATTTGAAGATGCCGCATATCGCGACCTGGTGGTGCGGCCAGAAGGCCGCGCGTGCCGAAGTGCTTTCGCGGCTCGACGAGGTGGCGATCGAGGGCGCTTACGGCGTGGCGGTTCCTGGTTTCCCCGGCAACGGGCCGGTGCTCGCCGGCGAATTGTCGGCGAGCGAGCGCGAACGTCTGAGAACAGCAATCGGCGATCGCGGCATCGACTATGTCGGTCAGGAGCTGGTCCGGCTGTCGACGACGCCGGTGTGGGAGAACGGCCGTATCGCGCCGCGTCCGTTTGTGCTGCGGGTGTTCGCGGCGGCGACGCCCGATGGCTGGACCCTGATGCCTGGCGGCTTCTGCCGGATCGCCGAACAGCTCGACGCCCGCGCCATCTCGATGGGAGACGGCGCGCGGGCGGCCGATGTCTGGGTGGTTTCCGACAAGGCGGTTTCCGCCGCAACGCTGCTGCCGACGGTGGATGCGGTGCGGATCAGGCGGATCGCCGGCGTCGTCCCGAGCCGTGCCGCGGACAATCTGTTCTGGCTCGGCCGTTATCTCGAGCGCGCCGAGGCGACGCTGCGGCTGATACGGGCGCTCGGGACCCAGCGCGATCCGGGCAAGGGATCGTCCACAGCGCTCCACTCGGTCGAGCGAATTCAGCGCCTGCTGGTTGCGTGGGGTGCGACTTCGCAGGCGACCCGTTCCCAGCCCGCGAAGCTCGCAGCCGAGGCACTGCAGAGCGAAGAACGATTCGGTTCGGCGCTGTCGCTGCTGCGGTCGGCGCAGCGCACCGCGACGTCGCTGCGCGAGCGGCTTTCGCCCGATGCCTGGCAGGTCATTACCGAGATGACCGAACGCCTGGCCCATGAGGTCGACGATGATGACGGTGTCGTCAGTGCGGCCGAACTGACGCTGCAGGAACTTGCAAGCTTCGCCGGCCTGGCGCAGGAAAACATGAACCGCGCCGCCGGCTGGCGCTTCCTCGAGATGGGCCGCCGCGCCGAGCGCGCCATCAACACCGCGCGTTTCGTGCGCCAGTTCGCCTATGACGAGGCCGGCGGCGAGGATCTCGATACCCTGCTGACGCTGGTGGATTGCCAGATCACCTATCGGTCGCGCTATTTGGTCGGACCGCTGCTGGCCCCGGTCCGCGATCTTGTCGTGCTCGATCCCTACAATCCCCGCTCGGTCGCGTTTCAGGTATTCGCGCTGAACGATCACATCGCCAGCCTGCCGACGTTGAAGGAGGGCGGGTTGATCGAGCGGCCGCAGCGCCTCGCCGTCGCCCTGCAAGCCACGCTGACCACGGCAGAGGCCGCCGCTTTCGACACCAAGACGCTGTTCTCGCTGGAGCAGGATCTGCTTACGCTGGCCGATGCCATCGGATCGCATTATTTCCCGCACGGGCCCAATGCGAGCCGGCCGGAAAAGCTGACGGGCCTCGCGTGATCTACGACATCCGTCACATCACGACCTACAGTTACGAGAGTCCGGTCAGCTTCGCGCGCTGCTCGCTGCGCCTCGAGCCGAGGAGCGGCGGCGGCCAGGAATTGGTGTCGCACACCGTCGATATCAGGCCGCGGCCGGTGAACCGTGCCGTCCGGCACGACTTTTTTGGCACCCCGACCGAGAGCATCCTGATCGAAGCCCCGCATCGCAGCCTTCGCATCGATTCCAGATCGCGGGTTTCTGTCTTCCGCTGCGCATCCGACCGCGCCACGCCGGGACCGGCGTGGGAGAGCGTCCGCGACCTCGCATTTGAAGCCACCAGTCTCGCTCCCTCATCGCCGATCGGATACGTCTTTGCCAGTCCGCTGGTGCCGGTGCTGCGGCCGGTCACCGCCTACGCGTCGGCAAGCTTTCCGACCGGGCGCGGAATCCAGACTGGCGCCGTCGACCTGATGCACCGCATTCGCACTGAATTCAAATATGACGCGAAGGCGACCGTGATCTCGACGCCGCTGATGGAAGTATTCGAAAAGCGTCACGGCGTATGCCAGGACTTCGCCCATGTGATGATCGCGGGGCTGCGCGGCCTCGGGCTGCCAGCCGCCTATGTCAGCGGCTATCTGCGCACCATCCCGCCACCGGGCAAGCCACGGCTGCAGGGTGCCGATGCGACCCACGCATGGGTGTCGCTGTGGTGCGGCGCGGGGATCGGCTGGGTCGATTTCGATCCGACCAACGATCTCCTGGTCGAGAACGATCACATCGTGCTGGCGGTGGGACGCGATTTTTCCGATGTTTCGCCGGTCGACGGCATCATCGTCGGATCGCGCAAGCAAAAGCTGGCGGTGGCGGTGGATGTGCTGCCGGTGGAGTGACGCCCATTTTCCAGCACCGCGGCCTCATCCTTCGAGACGCGCGCAAGCGCGCTCCTCAGATAAGGTCTTGACCCGGTCTTTGACCCTCATGGTGAGGAGCGTGGCAACGCCACGCGTCTCGAACCACGAGGCCCTCTGGATGCGCGGCATGGAGTGCTCAGCCTGCGGCCGCACGGCCCTGGACGGCTCCATCGTCGTGACGGTCCACCGGGCCGGCGCGCAGGTTGCGGAAGAACTTGTCGACCTCGCGCGACAGCGTCTCCGCGGTCGACGTCAGGTCGGTGGAGGCCGTAAGCACGGACGTGGCGGCCTTGTTGGTCTCGCCGATCGCTTCGCTCAGCGAGCCGATATTGGTCACAATGTCCCGTTGCCGCGCGCGGCCATTTGCGCATTCGCGGAAATCTCGCGGGTGGCCGCGTCCTGTTGGTTGACCGCGCCGGCGATGTTCGGCCGCCCAAAAACCATGCAAAATGTTCATGTATAAATTATTAACCTTTGGCATAATTCCGAAATAACGCGCGAAACGCTGGTGATTTGGCTCCGGCACGTCGCGCGAAACCGCTACAGAATACGGGATGCCGCGCCGGCCGCCGACGGCATGGAGTCGCCATGGTCTATCGCCATACCATCGATGCCACGAGCTACATATTCGACGATCTGCGCGAGTTGATGGCGAAGGCAACGCCGCCGCGCTCCGGCGACCGACTGGCCGGAATCGCTGCGGCCAGCGCGGAGCAGATGATCGCGGCGCGGATGGCGCTGGCGGACGTTCCGCTTGAGACCTTCCTGCAGGAGAGTGTCGTTCCCTATGAAGACGATGAGGTCACCCGCCTGATCGTCGATACCCATGACGCATCGGCCTTCGCCGGCATTGCTTCGCTGACCGTCGGCGCGTTTCGCGATTGGCTGCTGTCCGACGCGGCGACGCCGCAGTCCCTCAAAAATCTGTCCCGCGGCATCACGCCGGAAATGGCCGCGGCGGTCTCCAAGCTGATGCGCAACCAGGATCTGATCCTGGTGGCGAAAAAATGCCAGGTGATCACGCAGTTCCGCAACACCATAGGCCTGCGAGGGCGGATGAGCGTGCGACTGCAGCCCAATCATCCCTTCGACGACGCCAAGGGCATCACCGCATCGATCCTCGACGGCCTCCTGTTGGGAGCGGGCGACGCCTGCATCGGCGTCAATCCGGCGAGCGACGATCCGGCTGTGATCGGCGGGCTGCTGCGCCTCCTCGACGATCTCATTGCGCGGTTGCAGATCCCGACCCAGAGCTGCGTCCTGGCCCATGTCACGACCACGCTCGGACTGATCGAGCAGGGTCTGCCGGTCGACCTCGTCTTTCAATCGATCGCGGGAACGCAGGCCGCCAATCGGAGCTTCGGAATTGATCTGGCGCTGCTAAGACAGGCGCATGAGGCGGGATTGTCGCTGCGGCGGGGTTCCGTCGGCAGCCATGTGATGTATTTCGAGACCGGGCAGGGTTCGGCGCTGTCGGCCGATGCCCATCACGGCGTCGACCAGCAGACCCTGGAAGCGCGCGCCTACGCCGTAGCCCGCGCCTTCGGCCCGCTGCTGGTCAACAGCGTGGTCGGTTTCATCGGCCCGGAATATCTCTATGACGGCAAGGAGATCATTCGTGCCGGGCTGGAGGACCATTTCTGCGGCAAGCTGCTTGGACTGCCGCTCGGTGTCGATGTCTGTTACACCAACCATGCCGAAGCCGATCAGGACGACATGGACAATCTGCTGACACTGCTCGCCGCTGCGGGCGTCACCTTCATTATGGGGGTGCCCGGTGCGGACGATGTCATGCTGAACTATCAATCCACCTCGTTCCACGATGCGCTTTATGTCCGCGATCTGTTCGGCCTGAAACGGGCGCCCGAGTTCGACGACTGGCTGTTCCGCGTCGGACTTGCCGATGCCGGCCATCGGCTGGCTGCCGATACCGGCCTGCTGCCGGATTTCGCTTCGCGGCTGATTTTGTGAGGCGGCCGATGCGCCCGGCAAGGGCAGGCTGACGCAACCATTCGACCCGCCGCGGGTTGGCATCGCTGCCACAATGTTGAAAGATTTGAAGCCCAGCCTGCCGCGTGCTTGATTGTCAAGTCGCGGCAGGTCGGTAGTCCCAGAGGATCCTTGATGCGAGTTGAAGGCATAGAGAATGAGCGGCGGATCCTGTGCGTCTTTCCACGCTACACGTCCTCTTTCGGTACGTTTGAATACGCCTATCCGCTGACCGCCGGGGTCCAGGCCTTCATGCCGCCGCAAGGCCTGCTGCTGATCGCAGCCTATATGCCGGCGCACTGGCCGGTCCGTTTCATCGATGAAAACATCCGTCCGGCGACGCCGGAAGACTTTCAATGGGCGGAAGCCGTTTTCGTCAGCGGCATGCATATCCAGCGCCAGCAGATGAACGATATCTGCCGCAGGGCGCATGCCTTCGATCTGACGGTCGCGATCGGCGGACCCTCGGTCAGCGCCTGCCCGGACTACTATCCTTCCTTCGACTACCTTCATGTCGGCGAACTCGGTGACGCCACCAATGAGCTGATCGCGCGCATCGGCCGGGATCCATCTCGGCCCGAGCAGCAGGTGATGCTGAAGACCGCCGACCGGCTCGACATGACCAAATTTCCGATTCCGGCCTATGACCTCGCCGACATCCGGCATTATTTTCTCGGCAGCATCCAGTATTCGAGCGGCTGTCCCTACCAGTGCGAATTCTGCGATATTCCGGGACTCTACGGCCGCAATCCGCGCCTGAAAACGCCGCAGCAGATCACGGCCGAACTCGACAAGCTGCTCGAATGCGGCATCACCGGCTCGGTCTATTTCGTCGACGACAACTTCATCGGAAACCGCAAGGCCGCGCTCGAGCTGTTGCCGCATCTGGTCGAATGGCAGAAGAAGACCGGCTACGTGCTGCGTTTCTCCTGCGAGGCGACGCTCAACATCGCCAAGCGCCCGGAAATTCTGGCGGGGATGCGCGAGGCGTTTTTCGCGACCATCTTCTGCGGAATCGAAACGCCAGATCCGGTGGCCCTGAAGGCCATGCACAAGGATCACAACATGATGGTTCCCATCATGGAAGCGATCCGGATCCTCAACAGTTTCGGCATGGAAGTCGTCTCCGGCATCATTCTCGGCCTCGATACCGACAAGCCCGAGACCGGACAGCATCTGCTCGAATTCATCGAAGCGTCGCAAATCCCGCTATTGACCATCAATCTGCTGCAGGCCTTGCCGGGAACGCCGCTGTGGGATCGGTTGAAGCGCGAGAACCGGCTGGTCGAGGATGAGGGTCGCGATTCCAACGTCGATTTCCGCTTGCCCTACGAAGATGTCGTGACCACCTGGCGCGCCTGCATGGGGAGCGCCTATCAACCCGAAAAGCTACTGGCGCGCTATGAATTCCAGATCCAGCGTACCTATCCGCACCGGATTGAGCCTCCGGCGTCGCGCGAGCGGTCATCCTGGCGCAACATCAGGCTCGGCCTGACGATGCTTCGCAACATCTTCTGGAAGGTCGGGGTTCTCGGCGACTACAAGCTCGAATTCTGGAAGTTCGCACTGCGGCGCCTTGCCCGCGGCGAAATCGAATATCTCATCAGCTCGATCCTGGTCGCGCATCATCTGATCATGTTTGCGCGCGATGCGTCGCGCGGGCACACCAATGCATCCTATTATTCGCTCAAGCTGCAGGAAGCTTCCGTCCCGGCCGAATAGCGATGGCGGGGACCGGTGGCGATGACGTCCCTGCTGCCAGGCCGAACGCTGCGGGATCTGCGGCAGCTTACTCCGGCGCGCGTCGGTCTCGGCCGGACCGGCGCGAGCCTGCCGACGGACGCATTGCTGCAGTTCACGCTGGATCACGCGCGGGCCCGTGACGCGGTTCATGCCGGGTTCGACGTGGCCGCGTTGGTCACAGGCTTGAACAGGCTCGGCTTGCAGACCCTGGCGGTCTCCAGTCGCGCCCGCAGCCGGAGGGACTATTTGGGACGTCCCGATCTCGGGCGGATGCTCGATCCGGAGTCACAACATCTGCTTGCAAGTCTCACGGCCGGTTCGTGCCAGCTTGCGATCGTGGTTGGCGATGGCCTGTCGCCATCGGCGGTCAACGCCCACGCGATCGAGCTCGTCCGCCGCCTCATTCCGCGCCTCGCGGTCGACGGGATCGAAACCGGCTATGCCGTGGTCGCCCGCGGCGCGCGGGTCGCGCTGGGCGACGAGATCGGCGATAGGCTCGGGGCGCGCATGGCCGCGGTGCTGATCGGCGAACGGCCCGGCCTGTCCGCGCCCGATAGCCTGGGGGCGTATCTCACCTTCGCGCCGCAAGTCGGCCGCACCGACGCCGAGCGCAACTGCATTTCCAATATCCACCGCGCCGGACTCGGCTACGATGAGGCCGCATTGAGAATCGCCTGGCTGATTCGGGAAGGGCTCGTTCGAAGACTCACCGGAGTGACGCTAAAGGATGAAAGCGGCGGTGCGGCTTCAGGGCAGATCACAAACTCGCAGCCGGGTGGAGAATCCAGAATTTGAGGCAATCTCGCCGCATCTGTGCCGATTCTGCGCCACCGGCGGCGCTTGCGAGCGGCGGCGGCGAACGGCTAAGCCGCTTCGCGGCGAATTACCGCATGTTTTCAAGGGCTAGTGCCGACTAGACACGGCCGATCAAGGCCGCATTCGCGCTCCCGCTGACATAAGCTATACACACTGAACCGATGTGAGAACTGGATACGGCATGCTCGAAAAGAACAGCGACAGCAAGGTCCACGTCGACAAGATCGAGCAGCGGCCGAGCGGGCCCAGCATCGCGTTCGGACTGGAGCGGATCGGCCTCATTGCGGTGCGCGCGCCGGTGCTGTCCTGCATCATTCTCGTCGTGCTGATCATCGGTGCGCTCTTCGGCATCCAGCGCATCAAGATCGACGATTCGCTTAGCCAGCTGTTCCGCTCCAATTCGAAGGACTACCGGCAATATGAGGCGGAGACCCGGCGGTTCCCGGCGACCGAATTCGATGTGCTGGTCGTCGTCGAAGGCAAGACCTTGCTCGAGCGTTCCAATCTCGAAAAGCTGCGCGATCTTGTCACCGATCTGCAGCTTGTCGATGGCACCCGTGGCCTGATCTCGCTGTTCTCGGCGCGGCAGGCGCCGGCGCCGGGCAAGCTGCCCGCGGCCCTGTTCCCGCCGGACCTGCCACAGG
>JBDTKD010000619.1:0-7014 GCA_039935515.1 Bradyrhizobium sp. | reverse complement strand
CTTGGCGCAGGCCCGGAATCCATAACCACCATCGGGAGTATGGATTCCGGGCTCGCGCCAAGAAAGAGGCGCGCCCCGGAATGACGGCGTGGAGGCCCGCGCCAAGCGGCGCATCCCGGAATGGCGACCCTATGACGCCGCCATCTTCCTTGGTGGCGCCGCTGCATTCATTGCGAAGCCCTCATATCCCTTGGTCGCGACGTCATTGCAGATCTGGCGATAGGCGCCGACGCCGCCGATATAGGGCATGAAGATCTGCGGCTTGCCCGGGATATTGGCGCCCATGTACCAGGAGTTGGCCTGCGGGTAGAGCGTGGAATGCGCCACCTCGTTGACATGCGCCACCCAATTGTCCTCGGCGTCCCTGCTCGCTTCCATCGTGTCGAGGCCGCGGTCGCGCATGTAGCCGATCGCCTCGGCGATCCAGTCGACATGCTGCTCGATCGAAACGATCATGTTGCTCAGCACCGAGGGGCTGCCCGGTCCAGTGATGATGAACAGATTGGGAAAGCCCGCGCTCATCAGGCCGAGATAGGTCCGCGGCCCTTCGGTCCATTTCTGGTTCAGGGTCTGGCCGTTGCGGCCGTAAATGTCGATCCTGGCGACCGAGCCGGTCATGGCGTCGAAGCCGGTTGCCAGCACCAGCGCATCGACTTCAAAGTCCTTGCCGCCGGTGCGCACCGCATTGGCAAGGATTTCTTCGATCGGGTTGGCCCGGATGTCGACCAGCGTCACGTTCGGCCGATTGAAGGTGGCAAAATAATCGGAATCGACGCAGATACGCTTCGATCCGATCGGATGATTGTTGGGCTGCAGCAACCTTGCGGTCTGCGGATCCCTGACAATATTCCCGATCTTGTCGCGGACGAAATTGGCGGCGGTGTCGTTGGCCGCCTTGTCGAGCGCCAGGTTGTTGTAGACCGACATGAAGGTGAGGCCGCCGCGGCTCCAGCGCGCTTCGTATTTGGCGCGCCGTTCGTTGTCGCCATCGTCGAGCGCGCCGCGATCGGGCATCTCGGTATAGATGCCGTTGCGAGCCTCTTCCCGGGCAAAGCGCCTGATTTCCGGGTAGCGTTCGCGAAACGCCTCGCGCTCCTCCGCCGTCAGCGCGGCATTGCGGGCGGGGATCGAGAAATTCGCGGTGCGCTGGAATACCGTGAGATGGCTGGCCTGCTCGGCGATCACCGGCACCGACTGGATCCCCGACGATCCCGTGCCGATCACGCCGACCCGCTGGCCGCTAAAATCCACCGGCTGATGCGGCCAGTGGCCGGTATGGTAGACTTTGCCCTTGAAATCGCCGAGACCCTTGATATCGGGCATTCGCGCGTTCGACAGGCAGCCGGTCGCGAGCACGAAGTAGTCCGCCGTCACGGTATCGCCGTTCGACGTCGTCACTGACCAGCAGCCGGCACCCTCGTCGAATGCCGCACGATCGATGCGCGTATTGAAGGCGATGTCCGGCCGCAGGTAGAAGCGGTCGGCAACATGGTTGGCATATCTGAGAATCTCCGGTTGCGGCGCGTAGCGTTCGCTCCAGTCCCACTCCTGCTGCAATTCATCGGAGAACGAATAGGAGTACTGCATGCTCTCGACGTCGCAACGCGCGCCGGGATACCGGTTCCAGTACCAGGTGCCGCCGACACCGTCACCCTGCTCATAGACCCGGACCGACAATCCGAGCCCGCGGAGCCGGTGCAGCATGTACATGCCGGCAAACCCGGCGCCGACCACGACGACGTCGCAGGTCTCGTTGCCAGCGGCGTTGCCTCTGCCGGAGATGGATTGCAAGGCAGACATCACTTCGCGCTCCCTCGGAATTTGCTCTTGGTCGCAAACCAGCATTCTACCGGGCCGGGCAAAAGCGCAAGGGTCAAAACCGCCCGATCGGTTTGCATTTTTGCCGTCGGAACGCGCGGACGCAGCGCGGCGCCTGCACGCAAGATCGGCGTTGCGAAACCGGCTTGGCTCGCGGCCCCATGATGCGCTAGCGTCGCTGCGGCCTTCGCCGTTTAATAGGGCGAGCTGGATCAGCCGGCTGCCGCAGGGAGTGGACACAATCATGAAATCGCCGATCTGCGACATGCTGGGCGTCGAGTTTCCGCTGCTGGCCTTCAGCCATTGCCGCGACGTGGTGGCCGCCGTCAGCCGCGCCGGCGGTTTCGGCGTACTGGGCGCCACCACGCATTCCCCCGAATCGATCGAGCAGGAACTGAAATGGATCGACGACCATGTCGACGGCAAGCCCTATGGCCTCGACGTGCTGATCCCCGAGAACATTTCGACCGCGGGCGAAAAAGACGTCACCTGGAAAAGTCTCGAAGCGCGGATTTCGCCCGAGCATCGAGATTTCACCCGCAACCTCCTGAAACAATACGGCATCGAACTGACCACGACCAATGTCGCCGACAATCAGCCGCAGCCATTCGACGGCCAGCGCGCGCTGGAGGTGCTCGATGCCTCGTTCCGCCACCCGATCCGCCTGATCGCCAATGCGCTCGGCGTACCGCCCAAGGCCATGATCGAGATGGGCAGGAAACACGGCGTGCCAGTGGCGGCCCTGGTCGGCGCCAAGGAGCACGCGCTGCGCCAGGTCGCGGCCGGGGTCGATATTCTCGTGGTACAGGGCACCGAAGCCGGCGGCCATTGCGGCGAGGTCTCAACCATGGTGCTGGTGCCCGAAGTGATCAAGGCGATCAAGCCGATCCGCGACGTGCCGGTGCTCGCCGCCGGCGGCATCATGACCGGGCGGCAGATGGCGGCCTGCATGGCGATGGGCGCGGCCGGCGTCTGGACCGGCTCGGTGTGGCTCGCCACGGTCGAATCCGAGACCACTGAAATCTTCCGCGAAAAGATGATCGCGGCCTCCTCGCGCGACGCCGTCCGCTCCAAAGGCCGCACCGGCAAACCGGCGCGACAGTTGCGCTCGGTCTGGACCGACGCCTGGGATCGTGGGCCGGACAGTCCCGGCGCGCTGCCGATGCCGCTGCAAAGCATCATCAGCCGCGACGCCTTCAACTCGATCGACCGTGCTGCTGCCGCCGGCAATGCGCAGGCGCGCGATCTCGTCAGTTACTTCGTCGGCCAGGGCGTCGGCCTGATCGACAGCGTCAAATCCGCCGGCGCCGTGGTGCAGGAATTCAAGGAAGACTTTGTCGAAGCGATCGAACATCTCGACGCGCTGGTGGCGGAGTAGCAACGTCATTGCGAGGAGCGAAGCAATCCATCCTTCGTCATTCCGGGATGCGCCTCTTGGCGCAGGCCCGGAATCCACAACCACGATCGGGAGTATGGATTCCGGGCTCGCGCCAAGAGGCGCGCCCCGGAATGACAGAAAACAAATACGCAACATGGAATTCCCATGACCGGCAGCCCGACCCCCGAACACCGCATCCCCGTCATTGTCGGCGTCGGCGAGGTGGTCGATCGACCAGCGGAAATCACCGCGGGCCTCGAGCCGCTGGCCCTGCTGGAGGCGGCGCTGCGGCACGCCGAACAGGACAGCGGCGCGAAGCTGCTTGGCGCGGTCGACTCGCTCGATATTGTCAATTTTCTTAGTTGGCGCTATCAAGACCCGGCAAGACAACTTTCAGACCGTCTCGGCATCGCGCCCGGGCACGCCTATTACGGCCCGGTCGGCGGCGAAAGCCCGATCCGTTATCTGCACGAAGCGGCGCAACGGATTGCGCGCGGGGAATGCGCCGTCGCCGCGATCTGCGGCGCCGAAGCGCAGTCGACCGCGACCAAGGCCGAGCGTGCCAGCCTCACGCTGCCGTGGACGCCGTTCGCGCATGATGTGCCGGAGCCAAAGCGGGGCGCCGCGTTCCAGAAGCCGATGGCGGTCAAGCTCGGCGTGTTCAGGCCGATTACCGTCTATCCACTCTACGAGGCGGCGACATCAGCGCATTGGGGCCAGACCCCGCGCGAGGCGCTGGCGGAATCCGGCGATTTATGGTCGACCTTTTCCAGCGTCGCCGCGCAGAATCCGCATGCCTGGCTGAAACGCCGCTTCACGGCCGACGAAATCACGACACCGACGCCGGACAACCGGCTGATCGCGTGGCCCTACACCAAGCTGATGGTGGCCAATCCGACCGTCAATATGGGCGCCGCCATCCTGCTGACCAGCCTGGCGAGCGCGCGGCAAGCGGGCATCGCGGAGGATCGCCTGGTTCACGTCTGGGGCGGCGCTTCGGCGGAAGAGCCGCGGGACTATCTGATCCGCGACCAGTTTTACGAAAGTCACGCCCAGAACGCCGTGCTCAAGGCGGTGATGGGACTGGCCGGCGGCGACGGCAACGCGTTCGACGCCATCGAACTCTATAGTTGCTTTCCCTGCGTGCCGAAAATGGCGCGGCGCACGCTCGGCCTCGGCACCGATGTGCAACCGACGGTGACCGGCGGCCTGACGTTCTTCGGTGCCCCGCTCAACACCTATATGACGCATGCGGCCTGCGCGATGGTGCGGAAGCTGCGCGGCGGCGCCAGGCTCGGCCTGCTCTACGGCCAGGGCGGATTCGTCACCAAGCATCACGGGTTGGTGCTGTCGCGGCAGGCGCCGCGCGAGGCGCTGGCGCAGGACACCAGCGTGCAGGCCGAGGCCGACCGTAATCGCGGCACCGTCCCCGAATTCGTCACCGAGGCCGACGGCAATGGCCTGGTCGAGAGTTTTACCGCGATCTACCGCCGTGGCGGCGAGATCGAGCATGGCGTGGTGATGCTGCGGACCGCAGCCAATGCCCGCGCGCTGGCCCGGGTGCCCGCCCACGACCGCAGCACGCTGGCGCACCTCCTCGACATGGACCGCACGCCGGTCGGCTCGACCGGCAACATCGTCACCGCCGATGACGGGGTACTGGAGTGGCGACACGGGTAGCCCGGATGGCCCGTCGGTCTCTGGTTCGAGACGCGCGGCGACGCCGCGCTCCTCACCATGAGGGTTGAAGACCTCATCCTGAGGAGCATCGCGAAGCGATGCGTCTCGAAGGATGAAGCCACGGCGCGGAAATTGATCCAGGGTCGCCGTCCCTACCCCTTCACGTCGGGCCGTTCCGAGACCCTTTCGGTCTTGCCGCCCTTCTGGCCGGCGACGCGGACCTGATCGCCGTCGGCGATGCCGTCGGGTGGTGCGACGATGATGCGATCATCGGCTGAGACGCCTGAGGCGAGCTCGATGTCGCGGCCGAGGTCGCGGGCGATGGTCACGGTCTTGAACACCACCTTGTCGTCCGAACCGACGGTCGCGACGCGAAGGCCGTTCTGGTTGAAGATCAGCGCGCTCGCCGGGATATGCAGCGGCACCCCGTCGGACGCCAGGCTCAAGCGCACATTGGCATAGCCGCCCGGCATCAACTCGCCGCCGGAATTGTCGAGCGCAAGCTGCATCCGCGTGGTGCCCGAACCGACATCGACCGATTGCGAGGATGCCTCCACCGTCGCGTCGAAGGTCCGGTTCGGATATTCCGGCATCGAGATCACGGCCTTGGCGCCGATCTTGATCTCGGGCACGTAATTCTGGGGAACGTTGACATAGACCCGCAGTTTCTTGATGTCGGAAACCACGAACATCGCCGGACCGCTGCCGCCGCCGGCATTGATCAGGGCGCCGACGTCGGTGTCGCGGGAGGTCACCACGCCATCGAACGGGGCGGTGATCTTCTTGTAGCCGGCCAGCGCCTCGAGCCGTTCGACATTGGCCTGGCCGGAATTGACCGCCGCCCGCCTGTTGGAGAGGTCGGCGGTGCGCTCGTCGATTTCCTGCATCGAGACAAAATTTGACGCGATCAGCGTCTTGCGGCGGTTCAGCGTGGCCTCGGACAGTTTCGCGCTGGCTTGCTGGCTGGCGAGGTCGGCGCGTGCTTGCAGCAATTGCTGGTCGAGGTCCGGCGCCTCGATTTCCGCAATCACCTGCCCGGCCTTGACCCGGGCGCCGATATCGGCGCTCCAGCTCTTCAGGTAGCCGCTGACGCGCGCGAAGATCGGCGCGCGATAATAGGCTTCGAGCCGGCCCGGCAGATCGATGGTGGCGTGGAGAACCTTGGCGTCCGGCAGCACCACGGCCACGGTCGGAATCGCCTGGCTGTCGGTCCATTCGCGAAGCTTGGCATCCGAGTCTTCTCGCGCCCGGATCCCGGTCACCACGACCAGCACCGCGGCGATGGCCACCACCACCCCGAAGATGCTCAATTTCCGGCGTGAGACCGGCGAGCTAGGTTCAGTGGCCATGCAATGTCTCCGATGAGGCGGCGGCTTTGGCGCCCTGTTTCTTGTGTACCATGCTAAACACCACGGGAACAAACATCAGCGTGGCCGTTGTTGCAAATATCAGCCCCCCGATCACCGCACGGCCGAGCGGCGCGTTCTGTTCGCCGCCCTCGCCGAGGCCGAGCGCCATTGGCGCCATGCCGATGATCATCGCCAGCGCGGTCATCAGGACCGGGCGAAAGCGCACGAATCCGGCCTCCAGTGCCGCGGCGACCGGGTCGCCCAGCTCTTGATAGCGTTCCCGCGCAAAGCTGATCACCAGCACGCTGTTGGCGGTGGCGACGCCCATGCACATGATCGCGCCGGTCAACGCCGGCACCGACAGCGTGGTCTGGGTCGTGAACAGCATCCAGACAATTCCGGCGAGCGCGGCCGGCAGCGCCGTGATGATCACGAACGGATCGGACCAGGACTGGAAGTTCACCACGATCAGCAGGTAGATCAGCACGATCGCCGCGAGCAATCCGAACAGCAGTCCCGAGAACGCGCTGTTCATGGTCTGCACCTGACCGAGCAGGACCACCGAGCTGCCTTTCGGCACCTCCTTCGCGGTGTCCGCGATGGCGGTCCTGACGTCGGCGGCGACCGCGCCGAGATCGCGCCCCTGCGGGGTCGCATAGATCTGCACCATCGGCTGGATGTCGTACTGGCTGACCATGCCATTGCCGGTGCTGCGCGTAAAATCGGCGAAGCCGCCGAGCACGTGGGTGCCACCGCCGGCACCGCTGATCGGCAAGTTCGCGAGCGCAG
>JBDTKD010000618.1:0-5118 GCA_039935515.1 Bradyrhizobium sp. | reverse complement strand
AACTGTACAAGGCGGTGGCGGAGGTGCTTATTTTCGTGCTCCGCCTGTCGGGTCGAATCCGTTAGTTGGCGTAATTTCCACCTTAATGGCTTCATCCTTCGAGACGCGCGCAAGCGCGCTCCTCAGGATGAGGTCGGTCTCCGCCCCTCATGGTGAGGAGCCGCGCCTTGCGCGGCGTCTCGAACCACGAGGCCACGGGAGAACCAACGATGATTCGAGTGAACCGGAAAGCGCTTTAGTTTAGCCCCGCTCGAGGCGTCGTGGCGGCGTCCTTTCCGATCCTCCCTCGCAGCGCCAATCGGCGGGGTCCGGTCGCCGAAAGCCGGTTTCCGGTTCGGAAATCGCCGTGTTAGAACGGCTTGCGAATTTCGACAATGACGGGGCGGGAAGCAGATGAAAGACATCCTGGACACCCTTGAAGGGCGGCGCGCCGGCGCCAAGCTTGGCGGCGGCGAGAAGCGCATCGAGGCGCAACATGCCCGCGGCAAGCTGACCGCGCGCGAGCGCATCGAGCTTCTGCTCGACCGGGGCTCGTTCGAGGAATTCGACATGTTCGTCGAACACCGCTCGGTGGAATTCGGCATGGAGAAATCCCGCGTGCCGGGCGATGGCGTCGTCACCGGCTGGGGCACCGTCAACGGCCGCAAGACCTTTGTCTTTGCCAAGGACTTCACGGTGTTCGGCGGCTCGCTGTCGGAAACCCACGCACAAAAAATTGTCAAGATCCAGGACATGGCGATGAAGGCGAGGGCGCCGATCATCGGGCTCTACGATGCCGGCGGCGCCCGCATCCAGGAAGGCGTCGCGGCGCTGGCCGGCTATTCCTATGTGTTCCGCCGCAACGTCATTGCCTCCGGCGTGATCCCGCAGATCTCCGTCATCATGGGGCCTTGCGCCGGCGGCGACGTCTATTTGCCGGCCATGACCGACTTCATCTTCATGGTGAAGCACACCAGCTACATGTTCGTGACCGGGCCCGACGTGGTCAAGACCGTCACCAACGAGGTCGTCACCGCCGAGGAACTCGGCGGCGCCTCGGTACATGCCACGCGCTCCTCGATCGCCGACGGCGCCTTCGAGAACGATGTCGAGACGCTGTTGCAGATGCGCCGGCTGATCGATTTCCTGCCCTCCAACAACACCGACGGCGTGCCGGAATGGCCGAGCTTTGACGATATCGGGCGGGTCGAGATGTCGCTGGACACCCTGATCCCCGACAATCCGAACAAGCCCTATGACATGAAGGAATTGATCCTCAAGGTGGTGGACGAGGGCGACTTCTTCGAGCTTTCCGAAACCTTTGCGAAAAACATCGTCACCGGTTTCGGCCGCATCGCCGGCCGCACCGTCGGCTTCGTCGCCAACCAGCCGATGGTGCTGGCGGGCGTGCTCGACAGCGACGCCTCGCGCAAGGCGGCGCGCTTTGTCCGCTTCTGCGATGCCTTCAACATTCCGATCGTCACCTTTGTCGACGTGCCGGGATTCCTGCCGGGCACCGCGCAGGAATATGGCGGCCTAATCAAGCATGGCGCGAAACTGCTGTTCGCCTACTCGCAATGCACGGTGCCGCTGGTCACGGTGATCACCCGCAAGGCCTATGGCGGCGCCTTCGACGTGATGGCGTCGAAGGAGATCGGCGCCGACATGAATTATGCGTGGCCGACCGCGCAGATCGCGGTGATGGGCGCCAAGGGCGCGGTCGAGATCATCTTCCGCGCCGACATCGGCGACGCCGAGAAAATCGCCGCGCGCACCAGGGAGTATGAAGACCGCTTCCTGTCCCCCTTCATCGCCGCCGAGCGCGGCTACATCGACGACGTCATCATGCCGCATTCGACGCGACGGCGAATTGCGCGGGCGCTCGCCATGCTGCGCGACAAGAAGGTGGAACTGCCCGCGAAGAAGCATGACAATTTGCCGCTGTAGCGGGTCCCGGCGTCATTCCACGAAGTGATCGTCATTCCGGGATGCGCCGCTTGGCGCAGGCCCGGAATCCATACTCCCGATGGTGGTTATGGATTCCGGGCTCATCGCTTGGCGATGCCCCGGAATGGCGACGAAGCGTTGGTTCAGCGAACATTCATCTCGATGGAGCGAAACTCTCCTGGTCCACCCACCATGCGGAAAGCGAGGAGATATCATGGAACGTCGGGAATTTCTGAAACTCGGTCTTGGGGTTGTCGCAGGGGCGACGGCGCTTGCGGCCAGCGCGACTGCGGCGCCGCTGCCGCCGATCCATGCAGCGCAGGGTCTTGCGCCCCCGCGCGGCAATGCGGCAGAGCCCGCGCTCGTTACAAAAAGCGAGGTCGATCATCTCAAACCCGAGCAGGTTCGCTGGGGGCACCACTGGCATCGGCATTGGCATCGGCGTCACTGGGGCTGGCGGCGCTGGCACCGTCGTCATTGGCGTCGTCACTGGCGCCGCCATCACTGGTGAGGTGGTTGGTGCGCTTTAGAAACTGACGCCTTGGCGAGGGCAGGGACCGCGATCCGATCCCTGCCTTTCGGGCTTCGTCCGCGCCGCTATTCGTGCTCGCCGAACAGCGCGGCGAACCGCTTCTCGCCCTGGCGCGTGAAATTGACGATACGGCTGCCGGGCGCCGCATCGCGCGCCGCCCATTTCAGTTCGGTGAACCGGTTCAACAATGCCGCGCCAAGCGTGCCGGCGAGGTGATGGCGGCGTTCGCTCCAGTCGAGGCAGGTCTTGCACAGCGGTCGACGCGGATGGGCGATATCGTCGGCCGATATCTGCAGGGTCTCTGCCAGGAACCGGCCGCCTTCCGCGGTCAGCTCGATTTCCTGTTTCCGTTGTCGCAGCAGTCGCTGCCGTTTCATGCTGTCGAGCATCTGCACGCCGAGATCGCCGGCGAGATGGTCGTAGCAGACCCGGGCGCGGCGCAGCGCCGGATCCTTCGGTCCCGTGCGCACCCGCAGATGCTCGGCCCGCGCCGCGAGGCCCTCGAGCCCTTCGAGCACGGCGGCGACATCGGGGTCTGCGAGACGGTAATAGCGGTGGCGGCCCTGTTTTTCCTGCTCGATCAGGCCGCCGGCTTCCAGCTTCGCCAGATGCGAACTCGCCGTCTGCGGCGTAACGCCGGCCTGGTGGGCGAGTTCGCTCGCCGTCAGCGCGCGACCGGTCATCAGCGCCGTCAGCATGTTGGAGCGCGCGGGGTCACCGACCAGCGAGGCGACCAGGGCGATATCGGGACCTGCTTTCATAGTTCGACGATAGACGAACCATTGGTGGCGATCAAGCGGCTATATTGCCGCGACAGCAAACACCGGAGGTTGCCGTGATCACCGTTTTCATCCGTTATCAGCTCGATCCGTTCAAGCGCGGGATGTTCGAGCAATATGCGCGGCGCTGGCTCGCCATCATCCCCAAGGCGGGCGGCGATCTGATCGGGTACTGGATGCCGCATGAGGGCACCAATAACATTGCGTTCGCGCTGATTTCCTTCGACAATCTCTCAGCCTACGAAGATTACCGCGCCAGGCTTCGCAGCGACGCCGAAAGCATGGCAAACTTTGCCTACGCCGAAGAGCACAAGTTCATCCTGGCGGAGGAGCGGACATTTTTGCGCAAGGTGACATGACAGTTCATCGACGCGCCAACAGGAGAAGCACATGATCGCCGTCATTTTCGAAGTCTGGCCCAAACCGGAATACAAGCAGAACTATCTCGACCTCGCGGCCGAGCTGAGGCCGATCCTCGACACCATCGATGGCTTCATCGCGATCGAGCGGTTCGAAAGCCTGACCGAGAAGGGCAAAATCCTGTCGCTGTCGTTTTTCCGCGATGAAGCCGCCATTGCGGCCTGGCGCAACGTGTCCGAACACCGCAGGAGCCAGGCGAAAGGCCGCGCCAAGATTTTCGACAATTACCGTATCCGCATTGCCGGCGTGGTCCGCGACTACGGCATGAACGAACGGGCGCAGGTACCGAAGGACAGCCGCGCCCTCCATGACGCGCACTAGCCTGCAAGATTCCGCATGATATCGTTGCCCAGCCAGATGAGGAGACATGATGCCGGTCACTGCCGCAGATAAGCGCACGATCTTTCGCAAGATGCACGAAACGGGATGTTTCGCGCTGCCCAACCCCTGGGATGTCGGCAGCGCGCGAGCGCTGCAGCATCTGGGCTTCAAGGCGATCGCATCGACCAGCGCCGGCTTCGCCTGGTCGATCGGGCGGTCCGACAATCGTGTCACCATCGAGGACGTGTTGCAGCATCTCACTGCGCTGTGTGGCGCGGTCGACCTGCCGGTCAACGCCGATTTCGAGGGCGGCTTTGCCCACGAGGCGGAGAAAGTCGCGGTCAACGTCGCGCGGGCGGTCAAGACCGGCGTGGCCGGGTTGTCGATCGAGGATTCCACCGGCGATGCCGCAAAGCCATTATACGAGCGCGGGCATGCGATCGAACGCATCAAGGCGGCGCGGCGCGCGATCGATACCGACGGGAGCGGCGTGCTGCTGACAGGCCGCTGCGAAGGTTTTCTGGTCGGACAGGACGATCTGAACATGGTGATCGACAGGCTCCAAGCCTATGCGGATGCCGGGGCGGATTGCCTCTATGCACCGGGCATCAAGACCCGGGATCAGATCGCCGCGGTCGTGAAGGCGGTCGAGCCAAAGCCGGTCAATCTCCTGATCGGGGCATCCGGTCTCTCGGTCGAGCAAGCGGCCGAACTCGGGGTCCGCCGCATCAGCGTTGGCGGTTCGCTGGCGCGCACGGCCTGGGCCGGCTTCATGCGGGCCGCGCGCGAGATAGCGGACAAGGGCACCTTCACCGAACTCGGCACCGGCTATGCCGGGGCCGAGTTGAACAAGATGTTCCGCTAGAAGCAATTTCCACCTCAATGGCTTCATCCTTCGAGACGCATCGCTTCGCGATGCTCCTGAAGGATGAGGACTCAGACCCTCATGGTGAGGAGCGCGCCTTCGCGCGTCTCGAACCATGAGGCCTCGGGAGAAGCAAAATGATTCGAGTGAACCGGAAAACGCTTTAGAGAAATGGATGCGGCGGGCCAAGGCTCGCCCGCCGCGCCAATCGTCACGTCGTGGGTCCGTCGTTATTTGTTGGCCGGCGCGTTGTTGGCCGGCGGATTGCCGGCGTG
>JBDTKD010000617.1:0-6022 GCA_039935515.1 Bradyrhizobium sp. | reverse complement strand
GGCGAATTGCTGGTCGCCCAGAAGTACGATCCGGTGGTGAACTGGGCCACCAAGGTCGACATGGACAAGTCGTCCAAGACCTATGGCCGTCCGCTGGTGGTCGACGCCTATTCGACGCAACATGGCGGCGAAGACCACAATTCGAAGGGCATCTGCCCGGCGGCGCTCGGCACCAAGGACGAACAGCCGGCGGCCTACAGCCCGGAGACGCAGCTGTTCTACGTCCCGACCAACCACGTCTGCATGGACTATGAGCCCTACAAGGTCGCCTATACGGCCGGTCAGGCCTATGTCGGTGCCGCGGTGGCGATGTATCCGCCCAAGGGCGATTCCAACATGGGCAATTTCATCGCCTGGGACGGCAAGACCGGCAAGATCGTGTGGTCCAACAAGGAACAGTTCTCGGCCTGGGGCGGCGCGCTGGCCACCGCCGGCAACGTCGTGTTCTACGGCACGCTGGAAGGCTATCTGAAGGCGGTCGATGCCAAGACCGGCAAGGAACTCTACAAGTTCAAGACCCCGTCCGGCATCATCGGCAACGTCATGACCTACGAACATGGCGGCAAGCAATACGTCGCCGTGCTCTCGGGTGTTGGCGGCTGGGCGGGCATTGGGCTGGCGGCCGGTCTGCTGCAGCCGGAGAACGCCGCCGCCTGGCATGGCGCCGTCGACCAGGGCAAGCTGCCACCCAAGGACAAGACCGTCGATACGGCGGGCCTTGGCGCCGTCGGCGGCTATGCGGGTCTGGCGTCCTATACCTCGCTGGGCGGGTCGCTGACCGTGTTTGCGTTGCCGAGCGAGTAGGAGCGGCACGACGCTGGGATCAACGTCAATCGGCGCGCCGCTGGCTTGCTGCGCGCCGATTTTGTTTCAAGGGACAGTCTTCGTGAAGATCACTTTCTGGAAATTCGCGCTCGTTGGGCTGGCGGGCCTGGCCGCGGGCCTGGCCGCGGCCGGAACCGCTCGCGCCGAAGCGCCGGGCGATCCGGCGGTCGCCTCCTCCGACCATGGCAAGTATCTGGATAAGGACGGCAACCCGACCTACAGGATCAGCCCGGACGGTACCGTCGACTGGTACACCTTCTCCGGCTTCCGCCGCTATCATTCGGACTGCCATGTCTGCCATGGCCCCAACGGCGAGGGCTCGAGCTATGCGCCGGCGCTGGCCGAATCCCTCAAGACCCTCGGCTATTCGGACTTCGTCGGCATCGTCACCAACGGCCGCAAGCATGTCGATGCCGCCAATGACAAGGTGATGCCGTCCTTCGCTACCAACGTCAATGTGATGTGCTACATCGACGACCTCTATGTCTATCTGCGCGCCCGCGCCAACAATGCCATTCCCGGCGGCCGACCGCCCAGCCATGAAGACAAGCCGGAAGCCGCCACCAAGGCCGAATCCAGTTGCACAGGTATCAAATGAAGCCAGAACGTATCGAGAAGCCGGCAACGCCGACACATCACATCGCGAGGTGGGCGACGGGCGTCGTGGCCGCAGCCGCAATGGCATGGGGATTTGCCGTGCTGCCTTCCGTCGAGGCCCTGGCCCAGGCCGACAACGGCGCCGGTTCGCTTGAACTGGTCGATCCCAACGTGTTTCGCGCCTGCGGCGACCCGCGCAATCTGCCCTTCTCCAACGAGAAGGGCGAGGGTTTTGAGAACAAGCTGGCCGAACTGTTTGCCGCCAAGCTCGGCAAGAAGCTCAGCTATACCTATTTTCCGCAAGCCACCGGATTCGTCAGCAAGACGCTGGGCTCGTACCGCTGCGATGTGATCATCGGGTTTCCCCAAGGCGACGATCAGGCGCAGGTGACGGTCCCTTATTACCGGACAACTTATGCGCTGATCAGTAAGCCGGGAAGCGGCCTTGAAGGTGTCACCACGATCAGCGATCCGAAGCTCAAGGACAAGCGGATTGGAATCGTCGCGCGGACGCCACCGAGCACCTACATGGCGTTGAACGGCCTGCTGGGCAAGGCCAAATCCTATCCGCTGTTCATCGATACCCGCGCCGATTCCTCGGCGCAGGCGATGATGGATGACCTCGCCCAGGGCGTGATCGATTGCGGGATATTATGGGGGCCGATGGCGGGCTATTATGCCAAGCAAGCGACGCCGCCGCTGGTCGTGGTGCCGCTGGTCAAGGACACGACCGGTCCGCAAATGACCTATCGGATCGGCATGGCGGTCCGTCCGGCCGATCAGGACTGGAAGCGCACGCTCAACCGGCTGATCATGGAAAACCAGACCGAGATCAACAAGCTCTTGATCAGCTACAACATTCCGATCCTCGATGAGGCCAACGTGCCGATCACCCCAGAGACGCTTTCCAAGCGGCCATGATCAGGGCCGCCGCCGGTCTCGCGCTTGCGATAATGGTGGTTGCCGCGCAGGTTCGGGCCACGGAGGTGGCCGAACCGGACGGCTATCGCCTTGAAGATTATCGCGCCCCGACGCCCGCGACGCTGCGCGGTGCCCGGGTCGTCACAACAGATGAGGCAGAACATCTCTGGCGCAGCCACGCGGCATCCTTTGTCGATGTGCTGCCGCGGCCGCCGCGGCCGCGCAACCTGCCCGAGGGGACGCTGTGGCGCGACAAGCCGCGCCCCAACATTCCCGGCAGCATCTGGCTGCCCGACACCGGCTACGGCGAACTCGCCCCCAGCATGGCCGACTATTTCGCCAATGGGCTGCAGAAGGCGACCGCCGGCGACCGCGCCAGGATGGTCGTAATCTATTGCCTGGCGAATTGCTGGATGTCGTGGAACGCGGCCAAGCGCGCCAGTGCAATCGGCTATTCGAACGTCGTCTGGTATCCCGAAGGCACCGACGGCTGGCTCGCCGCCGGCCTGCCGCTGCAGGATGCTGAGCCGGAGCCGCGCCCGGGCCAATAGGGGCCTGAGCAGTTCACGGCTTGGGCGAGTCGGGGTTCATCGCGGTCTGGATCGCGCTGCCCAGATCAAACAGCCGCTTTTCGATCAGGACCGGCACGTCGCAGACATAGGATGTAGACTTCCGTCGATCCTCGAAGATGCGGGTCTGCCACGCCAACTGGTTGATAAGCGCGTCGTCCTGGGCCTGATCGGGGTTTGGCTTGTCCTGCATGTCACGCAGCTTCTGGGTTTCCTCGCGTATCTGCTCGGCCATCGCCTTTTGCTTGCGCGAAAAACGCTCGATGCCGTCCATCACCTGGTCGCGCTGGGCGTTGAGCTTCGAATAGAGCGCGGCGAACAATGTCTTCGCCTTGTCCTGCCTTTCCTCCTTGGCTCCGGTCACGAAGTTTGCGACCAGTTTCCGTGCGTCCTCGATCGGCGTGCGGCGCGCGGCCAGGCGTGAGACGAGGTCGGCTGTCGTCGTATCGACCGGCTTGGTGTCGGTCGGATCGATTGTGGGACCGGTCCAGACGCTTGCGATCGAGATTCCCGGGACCTTCAATTGCTGGCAAGGCCAGTCGGGATATCGAGGATCCAGCGCCAGCGCCGATTGCGACAGGCAGGCCGCCGTCGTCACCACAACACCGAAGGTAAAACCACGCATGCAAAGAGCCACGCCGCGCCTCCTTGGGGATTCGCCACCGCTGGCTTCGCGGACCGCCGGTGCTCGTCGGAAGGATAGATTTGCCGATGATTTTGCCGGCGCGCAAGCCTGCCGCGGATATATTGGGTATCGTCCGCGGCTCGCAAATCAAATCGGGCGGATCGGCGATACTGCCTGTCCTGGATAGGCGGCAAACAAGCCAGGGAGGAATTCAGTTGTTCCATCCGGTGATCGCCGGGCTTTGCGGTTGCACGGCATCCGCACTGCTGAGCGCCGCGGCCTGGTCCGGCACCGATCCGCCGCGCATCGATCCGGCAAGCCTGCCGCGCGTCGGCACCGTCGACCCGCGGTTCCAGTCCTACAACATCGAAATGGTCGAAATTACCGGCGGGGATTTTTGGCGGCCCTACCGAGCAAAACCCGACGCTGCGCGCGTACCGCCGGGATCGAATGCGCCGGAGGGCGTGGACGCCCATCTGTTTCAATATCGACCGCCGATTGACCTCACCAATGCCCGGCTGCGGATGCTCGCGGCGGCGCTGGGGCCGGCCTATCTGCGCGTCAGCGGCACCTGGGCGAACACCACGTATTTTGCCGATACCGACCCGCCGCCCTCGCTGCCGCCACCGGGATTCAAAGGCGTTCTGACCCGGCGCCAATGGCGGGAGGTGATCCGGTTTTCACAAGCGGTGGACGCGCCGATCGTGACGTCCTTCGGCATCGGCGCCGGTAACCGGGATGCCGCCGGCGTCTGGAGTCCGCAACAGGCCCAGCGACTTCTCGCCTATACCCGTTTGGTCGGTGGCAAGATCGCTGCCGCCGAGTTCATGAACGAACCGAACCTTGCGGCCATGGGTGGCGCGCCCGCGGGATATGACGCAGCCGCCTACGGACGCGACTTCAAACTGTTCCGGTCGCTGATGAAGAAGGCATCCCCCAAGACCATGATCCTTGGTTCCGGCACGGTCGGCGAGACCGCCATCGCCGCCGACCTGCTCGCCGCGTCCGGCGCCAGTCTTGATGCGCTTTCCTACCATTATTATGGGATGGTTTCGCAGCGATGCCGTGGCAGCGGCACGCCGGATGAAGCACTTTCCGATGCATGGCTGTCGGGGACCGACAAAGTGCTGGCATTTTATCGCACGCTTCGAGACCGTCTCGAGCCGGGCAAGCCGATCTGGCTCACGGAAACCGCCGAAGCCGCATGCGGCGGAAATCCCTGGGCCGCGACGTTCCTCGATACGTTCCGCTATCTCGATCAGCTCGGGCGGCTGGCCAAGGCCGGTGTTCAGGTCGTCATGCACAACACGCTGGCGGCGAGCGACTATGGACTGCTCGACGAGCATACGCTGCAGCCTCGGCCCAATTACTGGGGCGCGCTGTTATGGCGTCGGTTGATGGGAGCCACGGTGCTGGATTCCGGATTGCCGGTTCAACCCGGCCTTCACGTCTATGCCCACTGCCAAAGAGGCGCGCCGGGCGGCGTGTCCCTGCTCGCCATCAACACCGATCGCGCCGCGTCGTCTACGCTGGTGCTTCCTGTGGCGTCGGTGCGCTACACCCTGAGTGCGGTAAATCCGGGGGATGCCGACATCAGTCTGAACGGCCATGCCCTGCAGCTCGATGCCGGCAATAAACTGCCGCCCGTCGCCGGCGCGCCCGTGACCGCCGGCACCGTGACGTTCGCGCCCGCCACGATTACCTTCCTCAGCGTTGCCGGGGCAGCCAACAGCGCCTGCCGATAATGGCAACCCGATAGGCGCCGTCATTGCGAGGAGCGCAGCGACGAAGCAATCCATGCCTCCGCTTGCTGCGTCATGGATTGCTTCGCTTCGCTCGCAATGACGCAACACAACACGGTAGCTTTCTTGGCAAAACCCGGTCACCGTGCCATCCTCATGGACAAGGGTGTCCTGTAACAAACAAACCCGCCTGGGGGGAGAGACCGCCTTGTACCGTCATGCCGCACTTCTATGCTCGGCCGTCATCGCCGGACTGAGCGCAACCGCGACCGCTCGCGCCGCGGACTCCGACCGGTGTCTGGAACTGAGCCGCCGGTTTGAGATCAGCAAACCTCAGATCACCGCGATCGAGGTATCGCTGACGCTGTTTTCGGCGGTCGACGGCAATTGCATCGGCCTTGTGACCGAACTGCTTGATCAGGGCGCGTCGCTTGACGCGCGGGACCGGTTCGGTGCCCGGCCGCTCAGCCATGCTGCGAAGTCCGGCCATCTCAAGATGGTCGACGTGCTGCTGGCGCGCGGCGCGCCGATCGATGCGCGCAATCTCGCCGGCGCCACTGCGCTGTATTTTGCCGCCGAGGGCGGCCATGCCCCGATCGTGCAGCGGCTGATCGAGCGCGGCGCCGACGTCAATCTCACTGGCCGCAGCGGGGTTTCCCCGGTTGCCGCAGCGGCCTATGCCGGCAGCGACCCGATTGTCGAGGCCTTGCTCGCGCGCGGTGCCGACGGGCGCATGCCCGACG
>JBDTKD010000616.1:0-4862 GCA_039935515.1 Bradyrhizobium sp. | reverse complement strand
CCCCATCACCCAGCTCTTCGCGGGTCGCACGCTCGGGCGCGGGTAGGCCGTGCGTCCGATCGGTATCTTGAACTTGCCCCAACTGGGCCCGCGAGGATCGACGCCGCTCCTTGCCCGGCGCGTGCGCCCCCGGAGACACAAGCGATGCTTGCCGAACTGGGCATCAGGCCGGTCAAACCGACCTGGCGCTGGACACCCTCGATCGCGATCCCATTGCCTGTACTGGATTTGAGGATTTGACGACCTGCGATAGGCTCACTCATTGCGTTGGCCGTCGCCGTTTGCGAACACTGTGCCCGCGCGTTCTTGACAGGTGCTCCATCGTGAACGATCACGCATACGGAGTGGCAGGTCATGGCCGAGACATCGAAGCGAACAAAGCACCTGATACGCGAATACGCCGCTGCGGCCCATGAAGCAGAGCTGCATCGTGCGCTGCTGCCGTTGGCGGGCGCGTTCAAGCAATGGGAACGGGGCGAACTTGACAGCTTTACGCTCCAGGACCTGATCCACAGGTTCCACCAGGGAGCTGCACGCGATTTGTACCTCCGTTACGCAAGCAACGGTCTTGAGCCCGCATTGGCCCATGCTATCGCCACCGGCGCGCTCGAGCGCGCCGCAGTTCCGGCCGAGGTGTTGGGCCACCTTGCCGGATTGCTGGACTTTTATCGGGACTTGCTAGCGGAATCTTACGAGCAGGCGTTCCGAATGAACAAGCATGAACGGAGACCGGGCTGTTAGAATTCTCAAATCACCGGCTCGACGTCCGAACTCTTGCTGCAGCAGTGGGGGCGTCGTGAGTCGGCCGCTTCTCGTCGTCGACGGCGACTCGTTTGCGCATCGTGCGTATCACGCCATTCCAAAGACCATTCGACGGCGCGACAACTTGGGTGGCGGCGCGATCGTCGGGTTCGCGAATTTTTTGCTGCGGCTCTATGAGAACGAGCAACCGCGCGCTGTACTGGTCGGCTGGGACACGCTCGATGTGCCGACCTTTCGACATCGCGCGTTCGAAGCCTACCAGGGCGGACGCGAATTCGACGCCGAGCTGGTTGATCAACTCGACGTCCTGCCTCTGTTCGTCAGTGCGTGCGGCTTCGCCTACGCAAAGTCCCCAGGGTACGAGGCCGATGACTTCCTCGCGGCTGCTGTCGCCAGCGAGGAGCGGAGCGGCGGTACCGCCATTGTCGCGAGCGGCGACCGCGATGCATTCCAACTGGCCTCGGAATTCACGACAATCCTCCAGCCCGTTGGAGTCGGCGAAATGGCTCGCATTGGGCCGTCGGAAGTGCGCGAGCGATACGGCGTCGAACCCAAGCAAGTGCCGGACTTCATCGCACTGCGTGGAGACCCGTCGGACAAGCTGCCCGGTGCCAAGGGTGTGGGCCCGAAGGGCGCGGCGCACCTTCTGCGAAAGTATGGCACGCTCGGGAACGCGCTGGCGGACGGGCAATTCGCGGAACAGGCCGAGCAGCTGCGCCTCTACCGCTCTATCGCAACGATGGACGCATCCGCGCCTCTCCCTGTCCTGCATGACCAAACGCCGACCTGGGCCAAGGCTTCCGACCTCGCCCGCGAATGGGAATTGAACCGCCTGGCGGATCGCCTTGCTGAAGTCGCCCAATCCCCATCATAGCACGGCTAGACACCCGCTTCTTGAGCGACGCGGCCTAGCAGCGCCGCAGGTCGGATGCACTGCGGCAAAATAGGCAGATGAAACCATAATCGTTCTTAACGCGACCGGCTTGCTGTCACCCAAAGCGACCAATTTTCACAGAGATCACGCGACGCGGCGACGCTTGTAGCTAGCCGCCAACTCAGCCGTCCGCCAGAGCCACGCAGGAACGAAAGGGCGATTTCGAAATAGGTCGGAAATTTACACTCGCGGACATGTGATACCAGCCCGATCTCAATGGGTTTGTGGTTTGTCTTGAAGTATGACATTAGGATGCGTCCCTGCCATTCGGCGGCACGCTGGGCAGCGACGTCGAGCCGGACGCCGGGCGGGGCATGCCGGCGGACTTGCGGCGGTGTCGAAACAGCAGGACGCACCGATGCAGAACGATATCCGATGGACCGACGTCACCATCGCGAAGTTGCGCAAGCTCTGGGACGAAGGTCTCTCCACGGCGGACATCGGCCACTGCCTGAAGATTTCGAAGAATGCCGTCGTCGGCAAAGCGCATCGCCTCAATCTTACGGCCCGTAAATCCCCAATCAAGACGGGCCCGCAACGGCAGGATTGCCGGCCCAGACCCTCGCGATCACCCTGTCTGCGCACAATTTTGCCGGCGCTACCCTTTCCGCAACGGGCACTCGCGGCGTCTGCGATCGTAGCTGAACCCGCATCCCCGGCGTGCACAGCACCAAGTGCAGCAGCGACACTCGGCGCCACTCCGGACCGGCAGCCCTTACGCGGCGTCAGGCAGTGCTGTTGGCCGATCGGCGATCCCGGAACCTCCAATTTCCGCTTCTGCGATGTCCCCTTCCTTCCGGGAAAGCCTTACTGCGAAGCGCACGCCCGCCTCGCATATCTGAGGACGCCTTCCAGATCAGAAAGTAGCGGACGCAACGTCGTAGTCGGATAACAGAGCATCGGCGACGAACCGGCTGACCAATTCATCCCAACCGCCTGCGTGCTGCCGACGAGGTCTGGCTAGCGGTCCTCGCCGAGGTGCGATCGGGATCGTCGCACGATGCTGGACTTCGACCGCTGGCGGTGCACCTCGCGCGAGGGAGCGTCGACCTCAAGCCGATTGCACCGGACGCCGGGCGAATCCTGTTGCGCAACGTCTATGGTTGGTTCGAGCGCACGAGCCCGGACTCTACAGGCTGGCTGAACCCGGCGAGGAGGCGCTGCGCCGCGGGATGCAGGTCGAAGAAGTCGCGACCAATAGGTCGTAACTTCGACCTGATTTGGGACGAGGCGTGGAGACGCAGGTCTTTCTTTGTGCAACCGCGGAGATCGTATGGGCTCATTCGCTGGAGGTAAGCTCGGCCTGGACACCGTGGCCAGGGTCGGGTGGGTCCGAGGCGCCTCGCGGCGAGCGCACGCTGCGGGGAGAGAACGGGCTTGCAGTCGAGTTACTCGGGACGCGGCGCGTGCTACATGGCTACATGCACCGCATTCAAGACCCAAGATCGGCCCGCAGCATCGTGCACCTGATGCGAATGGGCTGGTTCCGTCCGGTGCATTGCAATCGCCTGGCGCTCCTTCCAGGCGAGCGGCCCGCGGTCCCCATAATCGTCGCCCGAGCTCCGGACCACCCTCCACCAGGGCCCAGATCGCACGGCCCTGATGACCAGCCAATGAGACGACCTCTGGCACCCTAATGGTCGAGCAGAGGAATGAGCTGGATCGAATTCCTCCAGCGGACAGAGCTGCGGCCGCTCACGATGGCGGCTGCCAGATCTGGTGCCTCCCCCGCATCGCTCGCAACCAAACCGGGTCAGCGATCAACGAGGCGTCGGCGACCGGAGCCAAGGCGGCCTCGCCGATACGATGGAACAGTGCCAGCGCCAGTTCGTCCGAATTGTGCCGACAGCGATACTCGATCCCGTCGGGCTTCTCCGGATGGGCCTGCAACGCCCTGGACCAGAGCCGCGCGAGGCTTTGCGGCCCAACCCCGACAACACCAGTGGCGCCGATCGCTCCTACGGCTTCGCCACCGTGAAGGTCGACAACCCGGAGGTCACGAACGAGCTCAAACGTGGTCATGCGCAACGCCGCAAGCTCGTCGTCCGATCGAAACAACCGCGGCGTCCGGCCGATCGATTCGGCGAAGGCGCCATCGGGAGTCGCTGCGACATAGAGGACACCATAGCTACGGTCGGGTGCATCGAAGCGGTTGATGGCCACCCGGAATGTCGATGTCCGCTCATCCCAGCCAAACCAGATCGCGTCGTCCGTGGCACGATGGATCCGGACATAGCGCGATCCAGCCGTTCGATGAACGAGAGGCAGCTTGCGGGATGCGATATCGAACGGCGGCTCCGGCAGAGCATCCTGATCATCCGACCCAGCAGCCGTCACGCCGCCCCTTGCACATCGGTATTGGATGCAAGCGCGAGTACCGCCTCGGGATCGGCCGTGAACGCGGCCAGCGGCGAGCGATCATCCAGTCCCGGGTCGGACGTCAGGAGAAAGGAGAGCCGCGACCAGCCGTTGGCCAGCGGCAGTGCCTGAAGGATCTCGCGGACGCCTGGGATCACTCGCCCATCCCTGAACTGGAATGTCGGGTAGAGATTCCGGTCGCCCCGCGCAATCGCCAGCAGCTCGTTTCGCCGTGCCTTGGCGGCAACGCTCTTGGGACTGATCGCTAGGTAGCCCGCGACCCACTTGGTGTCCTTGAGACCGCCGGCCAGCCGCACCAGTCCATCCTCGGCCTCGAGCGCGGCAACGCTCGCCGCAAGCTCGGGGTCGATCTCCCGTTCGGCCGATAGAAGGGGCAATGTCGATCGCAGAAGCTCGACGATCGCCCCCATGTCGCTGGGTCGCTCGAGCGCCTGATGCACGAGGTCGTCGTCTGCGACTTCCGCAGCGCGCGTGACCGCTCGCACCAGCCGGGAGATCAGCGCCGCCATCGCCGGAGCCCTCGGCTCCGCCAAGTGATCCACTGGCCTCGTCACCGAAGTCGGTGGTCGAACGGTCGCTGACTGGGTCATGACCTATATATAGTCTAAAGCGCAGATGAATGCGAGCGGCGTTTTGGGCTCGGTGCGCGGGCGCCGCCCGGCGTCCCGCTCTCGCCGCGGTCAAGCCAGGCATGCGTGCTGAGAGGCGCGGTGAGCAGCGGGCTGGCGGCACGAGACGGCCAGCGCCATCTGGGGCGCGCTGCTGCATCGCCTTCCTGGTCGCAATC
>JBDTKD010000615.1:0-15425 GCA_039935515.1 Bradyrhizobium sp. | reverse complement strand
GCTCAAATGCACCGGCCTGCCCTTGTAGATGAAAGACGAATTGCGCGCGATCACGAAGAACCAGCGCACCCGGGACAGCGCGGTGATGATGTCTTCGCTGATCCCGTCGGAGAAATATTCCTGCTCGGCATCGCCGCTCATGTTGTCGAAGGCGAGCACGGCGATCGCCGGCCGATCCGGCACCGGCACTGGCCGCGGCGGCACGTCGGTGGCCGCCGGCGCAGCGGGCGGTGCAACGCCGTCCGGCTGCTCGCCGACATCGCCGACGAAGCGAACACCCTTGCGCGGAATGGTTCGGATCAGACGCTGGGCCTTGCCGCTGTCGCCGACGGCCGTTCGTGCGGCATTGATGCGGCTGGTCCGGGTCGAGTCGGAGACGTTTCGGCCGCCCCAGACCAGCGCGATCAGGTCATCCTTGCTGATGACGCGGTCGCGGTTCTGCACCAGATGGACCAAAAGGTCGAACACCTGCGGCTGCAGCGCGACTGGTTCGCCGCCGCGAAGCAATTCGCGCCGTTCGGTGTCAAGCGTATGGTTGTCAAAGGAAAATTGCACGCAGCGCTCCGCACGCGTCCGTCCTCAAGAAATAATCAAGCCCGTCTCAGGGAAAAATCAAGCGCGGGACAAAGTCTTCCGCGCGCGCCCTTGGCATCCTGTAAGCACCACGATTGTGATCTCACCAAATCACGGTCGTCGTCCCATCGTTCATTGCATTTTGCCGGAGTCGAATTATGACCCAGATTCAAACCATTAACCCACACGCTTCAGGAAATCGAACCTTAAAATTCATCGCGTTTCTCTACGGATTGGTGGCCTATTTGACGTTTTTCGTCGTATTTCTCTACGCCATCGGCTTTGTCGGCGACTTTGTCGTGCCAAAGAGCATCGACGGCGGCTCCGAATCGTCCACGACCGACGCCGTCGCCGTCAACCTGCTGCTGATGTCCCTGTTCGCCGTGCAGCACAGCGTCATGGCACGCCAGCAGTTCAAGCAATGGTGGACCCGGTACGTGCCGAAACCGGTCGAGCGCAGTACCTATGTGCTGCTTGCAAGCCTGTGCCTCCTGCTGCTGTTCTGGCAATGGCGACCGATGCCGGCAATTGTTTGGCAAGTCAACGACCCGGATGTCGCAGTGACGGTCGCAACCGTGTCGCTGGGGGGCTGGATCATCGTGTTGACGAGCACATTCATGATCAATCATTTCGAGTTGTTCGGTCTGCACCAGGTCGCGAACCACCTGACCGACCGCGAGATGCCGGCACCGCGCTTCCGGACGCCGCTGTATTACAAGCTGGTGCGGCATCCGATCTATCTCGGCTTCATCATCGCGTTCTGGGCGGCCCCGGTCATGACGGTCGGACATTTGCTGTTTGCAACCGTGACCACGGCCTATATCCTGGTCGGCATCTTCCTCGAAGAGCGCGACCTAATCGCGCTGTTCGGTGACCAGTACCACCAGTACCGCAAACAGGTGTCGATGCTGTTGCCCTGGCGGAAGTCGATCTGACCAAAGCCCTATTTCAGCAAGGAACATATGAAATGAGCCACATTGGAAACTGTTTTTGCGGCGCCGTCGAATTGACCGTGACGGGATCGCCGGAGGCCATGGGCTACTGCCATTGCCGTTCCTGCCGCTCGTGGTCCGGCGGACCCGTCAATGCGTTCAGCCTCTGGAAACCCGAGGCGGTGCGGATCACGGCGGGAGCGCAGCACGTCGCGAGCTTCGCCAAGACCGCCAACAGCGAGCGCCAATATTGCAGCAAATGCGGTGGCCATCTGATGGCCAATCACCCGGGGCTCGGCCTCGTCGACGTGTTTGCCGCGACCATCCCGACGCTCGCCTACGCGCCGGGAGTTCATGTCAACTACGCCGAGACAGTCCTGCCGATGCGTGACGGCTTGCCGAAGCTGAAGGATTTTCCGGCCGAGTTCGGCGGCTCCGGCGAAGTCATCGCCGAATAGGGATGACTTGACGCCAGATGCGGTCACGCGGCGATCATGATTTCGCCGCGTGATTTTCGACGACTCGCGCCGTTGGCCTCCTGAAGCTTTCAGGAGCACGACGGCGTTTTCGTCGGATTGAACCTTCGCAGTTTGGCTCCGACCAAACTATGCATACGCGTTGGAGATAGACGGATGATGTTTTCAGATACCAAGTGCTTCGTCGCCGGCGATCGCGTCGAGAGACGGCTTGCCGCGATCCTGATGGCCGATGTCGCTAGCTATTCGCGGCTGATGCATGCGAACGAGGAGGCGACCCATGCGCGCGTGACTGCGCTGTTGATACACACCGTGCTGCCGGTGATCGCCGAGCACGGCGGCCGCGTCATCAAGAATACCGGGGATGGCTTCCTCGCAGAGTTCGCCAGCGCGGTCGATGCGGTGCGGGCCGCCATGCAGTTCCAGGGCGGCGTCTACCGGCTCGCGGTCGGCGATGCGGCCGACCAGCAGATTCTGTTTCGCGTCGGCATCAATGTCGGTGACGTCATCGTCGGCGTGGACGACATCTTCGGCGACGGCGTCAACATCGCGGCGCGGCTCGAGGCCCTCGCTGAGCCCGGCGGCATCTGTCTATCGGCCTCGGCCTACGATCAGGTATATGGCAAGATCGGGACAGAATTTGCCGACCTGGGCGAGCAACGCCTGAAGAATATTGCCCGCCCGATCCGCGTCTATGCGATCGTCCCGGACGGATCGAGCACGGCGAGGCTGGCCGCCGGCACAGTGCCGGTGCAGGTTTTCGGCGCCCCGGCTCTCGATCGTGGTGCTGCCGTTCGTCAATATCGGCGGCGATCCGGAACAAGAATATTTCGTCGACGGCGTGATCGAAAGCCTGACCACCGACCTGTCGCGCATTCGCGGCGCGTTCGTGATCGGCCGCAATACCGCGTTCGCCTACAAGGGCAGGCCGTCCGATGTACGGCAGATCGGCCGCGAGCTGAATGTCCGCTACGTGCTCGAGGGCTCGGTGCAGCGAAACGGCAGCCGGCTTCGGATCAACGTGCAACTGATCGACGCCGAAACCGGCAAGCATCTCTGGGCCGAACGGTTCGACAAGCCGGCCGCCAATCTGTTCGACATGCAGGACGAGCTGGTATCGCGGCTCGCCAACGCGCTCGATGCCGAGCTCGTCGAGGCCGAGGCGCAGCGGGCCGGACGCGCGCGGCATCCCGACGCCATGGACCTGTACTTCCAGGGCCGGGCCTGCTGGAACAAGGGAATGACGCCGGAATATCTGACGCAGGCGCGGGATTTCTGCGAGCGCGCGCTGGCGCTCGATGCCGAGAATGTCGAGGCGATGGTGTGCTGGGCGATGGTAGTTGCGACCGTTGCCGGCTCGTTTGTCAGCGACGATCGCGCAAGCCAGCTGGCGGCGGCGGAAACCATCCTGGCCAGGGCCTTGTCGATCGCTCCGCGGCACGCCGCGGCGCATCTGGCGCTGGGGGCAGTCTTGATGTTCACCAATCGCGCCGCCCAGGGCATCGGCGAATGCGAACGGGCGCTGGCGCTCGATCACAATCTCGCCGACGCCCATGGCTGCATCGGCATGGCCAAGTACTTCGTTGGCCGCGCCGGGGAAACCGAGGCCCATATCCTCGAGGCGCTCCGGCTGTCGCCGCGCGATATCTATGCCTATCGCTGGATGCTGTTCGTCGGGATTGCCAAGGCGCAGCTTGGCGCCGACGCCGAGGCGATCGACTGGCTGCGCCGGAGCATCGAGGCCAACCGCAACTTTCCGCTGGCGCATTTTCATCTGGCGGAAGCGCTGGCGCTGAGCGGTGAGCTGGAGCAGGCGCGGGCCGCCGCGCAGGCCGGGCTGGCGCTGCAGCCGGACTTCACCGTGCGCCGCTACCGCATCAACGCGCTGAGCGACAATCCGGCCTATCTCGCCGGACGCGAGCGCAGTTGCCAGGGCATGCGGCTCGCCGGCGTGCCGGAGGGCTGAGGCGGCGCCGAGCCGGTGCATTGCCGGTCCGACGCCCGACTGTTTCGTTCTCTCCCCGCGTTGGGTACTGTCCGGAACCGTCCGGAAATTCACGGTAATTCAAGGCGGTAAGTAGCTGAATCTTTACACAAATTAATTTTGTCCTACGGTTCGGAACGCCTTGCTATGCAACACGGTTGTGTTACATAGTGCGTTGTGGATTGTGGGAGTAACGTTATGGCCAAAACAGGTTTTCTGAATGCCAGAATCGACCCAAATCTCAAAATCAAAGCCGAAAAAGTACTTGATAGAGTTGGTGTTTCCGCGTCTCAAGCTATCACCATGTTTTACAAGCAGGTTGTACTCCGCAGGGGTTTGCCCTTTGACGTGTGCGTTCCCAAGCCTGAAACAGTCGCCGCCTTGAAGGAAGTTGAGGCACGCGGAGGCCAGATCGTCAACACCTCTACCGGGGACGCCTTTGACGAGATACTAGCGGAATGATGATACTCGGAGAGGATGAAATCTCTCCGAATCACAACCCAATAGCTGTCCTAATTCGCCTCCGCGAGTGTCCTAATTAGGACAGTACCCCGCGTCGCGGGGAGAACAAGACGACATCAATTTTTGGTCTTGTCGACCAGCGCGCCCTTCTTGATCCAGGGCATCATGTCGCGGAGCTTGACGCCGACTTCCTCGATCGGATGCGTGGCGAGCTTGGCGCGGGTCGCCTTGAACGAGGTCTGGTTGACCTTGTTCTCCAGCATCCAGTCGCGCGCGAACTTGCCGGACTGGATGTCGTTGAGCACGCGCTTCATCTCCTTTTTGGTCTCCTCATTGACGATGCGCGGACCGCTGACATACTCGCCATATTCGGCGGTATTGGAGATCGAGTAGTTCATGTTGGCGATGCCGCCTTCATAGATCAGATCGACAATCAGCTTGACCTCGTGCAGGCATTCGAAATAGGCCATCTCGGGCGCGTAGCCGGCCTCGACCAGCGTCTCGAAGCCGCCCTTGATCAGTTCGACCAGGCCGCCGCACAACACCACCTGCTCGCCGAACAGGTCGGTCTCGCACTCTTCCTTGAACGAGGTCTCGATGATGCCGGCGCGGCCGCCGCCGATCGCGGAAGCATAGCTGAGGCCGAGGTCGTGGGCGTTGCCCGAGATATCCTTGGCGATCGCGATCAGGCAGGGCACGCCGCCGCCGCGCTGATATTCCGAGCGCACAGTATGGCCGGGTCCCTTCGGGGCGATCATCAGCACATCGAGATCGGGGCGCGGGTCGAGCAGGTTGAAATGCACGTTGAGGCCGTGCGCGAACACCAGCGCGGCACCCTTCTTCATGTTGTCATGCAGATGCTCGCGGTAGATATCGCCCTGCAACTCGTCGGGGGTAAGCATCATCACGAGGTCGGCCCATTTCGCGGCTTCGGCGACTTCCATCACCTTGAAGCCGGCGGCTTCCGCCTTCTTGGCGGAGGCCGAGCCCTTGCGCAGCGCAATGGCCACGTCCTTGACGCCGGAATCCTTGAGATTGAGCGCATGGGCGTGGCCTTGGCTGCCATAGCCGACGATGACGACCTTCTTGCCCTTGATCAGGTTCAGGTCGGCGTCGCGATCGTAATAAACACGCATAGTCGTTTCCTCATCAGTGGCCACCAGCGGCCGTTTGGTCATGCTTTCGGATGGTTCGGACTGCGGCGGTCCGCGTGCGAATTTCTCGGGTTGTCTAGTCCATTTTCACCGCAAGGGGAAACCTGTTTCTGCATGGCGCAGCGCGGCATCATGCGTCCATGGAGACCGGATCGAGTGAAAGGCGGCTGCTTCATCCGGGCGCTCGAGCGATCCTGGACAGGACTTGCGGCGGTTTCGACAGCAGCATGATCGCGATGCCGCCGACCACCGTCACCATGCCGGCCAGCCGCAACGGACCGAACCGTTCCCCGAACACGACGCTCGACGCCGCCGATCCGACGAACGGCACCAGCAGCGCAAACGGCACCACCTGCGCCGCGGCGTAGTCGCGCAGCAGCCGTCCCCACAACCAGTAGGCGATGCTGGTGGAGATGCCGCCCAACGCCAGCATGCAGAGGAGCCCGGTCAGCGACATGTGCGCCAGCGCATGCCAGGTCGGCCCCGGGCCATTGACGGCCAGCGTCAACGCGAACAGCGGCAGTGCGGCGACGAGACACAGCCAGGCAAACAGGTCGAACATCGGCGCGGCCCTGGCACGCCGCAACAGCAGATTGCCGATCGCGAAACTGATCGGGCAGATCATCAGCACCGCAAACGCGCCGACGCTGAAATCATAGCCGACGGTGCCGCAGATCATCAGCAGGCCCGCGGTCGCGACCGCGATGCCGACCGTCTGCGACCGTGTCGGCAACTCGCGGAATGCGATCGCCGCAAAGCCGATGGTGAACAGCGCCTGGCTCTGCACGATCACGCTGGAGAGCCCGACCGGCACGCCATGGGCGATGCCATAGGCCTGGGCGAGGAACTGGCCGAGAAACAGCGTGAAGCTGATCGAGATCAGGACCGGCCACGGAACATTCGGCCGTCTCACGAACAGGCACGGCAGCGCCGCGATGGCGAACCGCAGCGCCGTCATCAGCTCCGGCGAAAATTCGTCGAGCGCGATCCGGCTCGCGACAAAGGCAAGCCCCCAGATCACCGCCACCATGACGGCAAGGCCGATGTCGGCTGGCTTCATCGACGTCGCTAGCTCTGCTCGCCGGGTTTCGGTTTGCGCAGCAGATAGGTGCCGTGCAGCGGGGCGTGATAGTCGGCCGAGACCAGCGTGAAGCCGACGTCGGTCAGCATGCGCTCGATCACCCAGCCGAAGGTCGAATATTCGTCGCGCATATGGGTGACGACGCTGTCGCGCGAAAAACCGTGGTTCTTGATGTTGAAATCGGCCCACGCCTCGATGTCGCGCTCGGGTCCGTCGGGCATGCTGGAAAAGACGATGTCGCGCAGGAAGAAGCAGGCGCCGGGCTTCAGCGCGCCATGGATCCGCGACAACGCCACCGCCTTCCAGAAGTCCGGCAGATGATGCAGCGTGAATTCGCTGACCACGAGGTCGTATGAATTGGGCTGATAGGCGAAACTCAGCAAGCCGGCCGACTGGGTCCGGATCGCGACCTTGCGATCCCGCGCCTGGATCTCCGCCAGTGCCAGCATAGCCGGCGAAATGTCGATGGCGTCGACCTCGGCGCCCATCATCGCCGCCTCGCAGGCCAGCACGCCATTGCCGCAACCAATATCGGCGATCCGCCATCCGTGCCGCACCCCCAGCATGGTCAGCGCGGCGCGGGCGCGAACGTCACGGTCGTCGTGCAGGTCGCAGATCGAGGCGACGGCGGAATCGAGGCCGATCTGCCGCCGCTCATTGTAGTACCAGTCGCGCGCCAGCATGGTTCACATCCCCTCGGGCCCACGGCCGATCGCGGCGACGCCGGTGCGCGAAACCTCGACGAGGCCGAGCGGACGCATCAGGTCGACGAACTGGTTGATTTTGGTGGAATTGCCGGTGATCTCGAACACGAAGCTTTCGGTGGTGGCGTCGATCGCCCGGGCACGGAATGCCTCGGCCAGACGCAGCGCCTCGACGCGATGGTCGCCGGTGCCGCGCACCTTCACCATCGCCAGTTCGCGCTCGATCGAGCGGCCGGTCAGCGTCATGTCGACGACGCGGTACACCGGCACCATGCGGTCGAGCTGGTGCTTGATCTGCTGGATCACCATCGGCGTGCCTGTGGTGACGATGGTGATGCGCGACAGGTGTTTCTGGCTCTCGGTCTCGGAGACGGTGAGGCTCTCGATGTTGTAGCCGCGGCCGGAGAACAGCCCGATCACGCGAGCGAGCACGCCGGGCTCGTTCTGCACCAGCACCGACAGCGTATGCGACTCGGTCGGGTCGTGGCGCTCTTCAAGGAAATAGGCGGATGCGGGCTGGTTCATGTCAATTTCTCACTACTCTCTGTTCGTCATACCCGCATTCTCTGTTCGTCATGCCCGCGCACGCGGGCATCCAGTAATCGCAGGCGCACGGGTGAAAATCCGAAGCTCGCGGAATACTGGGTCGTCCGGTCAAGCCGGACGATGACAGCGGAGTTCTAATATCCGCCATCATCACGCCAACGCCCTTTGTTCAGCCGTGGCCGCAATCCCCTGCCCCACCCAGCGGCGAAACAGGTCGAAATCGATATTGCCGCCACTCAGGATCAGGCCGATGCGCCGCCCGCGATTTTTTGCTCGCTCCTGCAACGCCGCCGCGAGCGCCGCGGCGCCGGCGCCCTCGGCGAGATTGTGGGTGTCGGTCCAGTAGGCGCGGATCGCCGCTCCGACTTCGTCGTCGGTGACCTGCACGATCCGCGACGCGCCCTTGCGGATGATTGCAAGCGCGTCGGGATCCGGAATCCGCGTCGCCATGCCATCGGCCAGCGTGTTGCTGGTTTCGGTTGTCACCACCGTTCCGGCCGCAAACGACAGGGCATAGGACGGCGCCAGCGTCGACTGCACGCCGACGATCTCGGTGCCAAGCCCAAGCAGATCGCGCGCGAGGATACAGCCGCAGATGCCGGAGCCCTGTCCGATCGGAACATAGATCACATCGAGGTCCGGCGCGCTTTGCAGCAGTTCAAGCGCATAGGTCGCAACACCGAGCACCAGGTCCGGATGGAACGCCGGCACGATCTCGAGGCCGCCCGCCTCGGCGCGGTGATAGGCTTCCTCGCGCGCGGCCTCGAAATCATCGCCGTGTTCGACCAGGGTCGCACCGAAGGCCCGCATGGCGCGATTTTTCTCGACCGAATTGCCGCGCGGCACTAGGATCGTTACCGGCAGACCGTGGCGGCTTGCCGCAAAGGCGAGGCTCTGGCCGTGATTGCCGCGCGTCGCCGAGATCAGTCCGGCGGTGTGCGGCCGCTCGCGCTTGACGCGGTCGACATAGACGAGCCCGCCGCGCACCTTGAAGGCGCCGATCGGCGTGTGGTTCTCGTGCTTGACGGTGACCGTTGCACCCAGCCGTTGCGACAGCAAAGGCCATCGATGCGCCGGCGTCGGCGGCATCGCCGCGCCGACAATCTGCCGTGCCCGCTGCAATTGCTCGAGATCAAACATGGGACTGTCTCATGTCACACCAGCGCCTTGCCGGCGGCGAAGGCGCCGGCGGTGGCTTCGTCATTGGCTTCCGCCGGCAGCAGCATTTCGTTGTGCGCCTTGCCGGACGGAATCATCGGGAAGCAGTTTTCCAGCGCCGCCACCCGGCAGTCGAACAGCACCGGGCGCTTGACCGAGATCATCTCCCTGATCGCACCGTCGAGGTCACCGGGCTTGACCGCCCGGATGCCGACGCAGCCATAGGCCTCGGCGAGCTTGACGAAATCCGGCAACGCTTCCGAATAGCTGTGCGACAGCCGGTTGCCGTGCAGCAGCTGCTGCCACTGCCGGACCATGCCCATATACTGGTTGTTCAGGATGAAGATCTTGACCGGCAGCTCATACTGAGTCGCCGTCGACATCTCCTGCATCGTCATCTGTACCGACGCGTCGCCGGCAATGTCGATGACCAGGCTGTCCGGGTGCGCGACCTGCACGCCAATTGCGGCCGGCAGGCCGTAACCCATGGTGCCGAGGCCGCCCGACGTCATCCAGCGGTGCGGCTCCTCGAACCCGAAGAACTGCGCCGCCCACATCTGGTGCTGGCCGACTTCGGTGGTGATGTAGGTGTCGCGGCCATGCGTCGCCTCGAACAGCCGCTGGATCGCGTATTGCGGCAGGATGATATCGCTGTTCTTCTTGTACGACAGCGAATTGCGCGCGCGCCACTGCGCGATCTGCTGCCACCAGCTACGGAGGTCCGGCTTCTTCGCTTCCGCCTTGAACACCTGCAGGAGATCGCCGAGCACATTGCCGGCGTCGCCGATGATCGGGATATCGACCCGGATGTTCTTGTTGATCGAGGAAGGGTCGATATCGATGTGGATTTTCTTCGAGTTCGGCGAGAACGCGTCGGTGCGCCCGGTGATGCGGTCGTCGAACCGCGCCGCCACGCACAGCATGGCGTCACAATCATGCATCGCCATGTTGGCCTCGTAGGTGCCGTGCATGCCGAGCATGCCGAGCCAGTTCTTGCCCGAGGCCGGATAGGCACCAAGGCCCATCAGGGTGGAGGTGATCGGGAATCCGGTAGCTTCGACCAGTTCACGCAGCAGCTTCGAGGCTTCGGGACCTGAATTGATCACGCCGCCGCCGCTGTAGATCACCGGCCGTTTCGCCGAGGCGAGCAGCGCCACCGCCTTGCGGATCTGGCTGGCGTCGCCTTTGACCCGCGGCGCATAGGATACGTGCACGTCGGACTTGCGCGGCGGATGATAGGTGCCGACCGCGAACTGCACGTCCTTGGGCACATCGACCACCACGGGGCCGGGACGGCCGGTGCTGGCGACATAGAACGCCTCGTGCAGCACCTTTGCGAGATCGTTGACATTGCGCACCAGCCAGTTGTGCTTGGTGCAGGGCCGGGTGATGCCGACGGTGTCGCATTCCTGAAACGCGTCGTTGCCGATCAGATGCGTCGGCACCTGGCCGGTGATGCACACCAGCGGAATCGAATCCATCAGCGCGTCGGTCAGCGGCGTCACCATGTTGGTGGCGCCGGGTCCCGAGGTCACCAGCACCACGCCAGGCCTGCCGGTCGAGCGCGCATAGCCCTCGGCGGCGTGGCCGGCGCCCTGCTCGTGCCGCACCAGGATGTGCTCGATTTCGCTCTGCTGGAAAATCTCGTCATAGATCGGAAGCACGGCGCCGCCAGGATAGCCGAAGAGGTGCTGCACGCCATGATCGATCAGTGCACGCACGATCATGGCGGCGCCGGTCATCTGGTTCGGATCGTGGCTCTCGTCGCTCATGGCTTGCTCCGGATGCGCTGTCCCAGCGCGGCTTGGTCGTCTTCAGTTTTGGGAAATAAAAAAGGGCCCCAGAGGCCCCATGCACACCGCCCGAATTTGAATGGCGTTAGCCATCCCCGGCGGTGCGCCTGGGTACGACGAGGATAAGCGTTTTGGTAATAATATTACGCATGCGGCGCTCAGACTTCCCGAAGGTTGCGCAAAGCATAGCGCCCAGCCCCGAAAAGTCAAGGCAAAGGCGGCGCGCGAGGCGATTTTCCGACCATAACGAGGTTCTGCGCGGGGGCGAGGTAAATTTAGCCTTTCCAGGCCTGCGGCCCCGAATCCGTAGCCCGGATGGAGCGCAGCGCAATCCGGGAATCGCGATGCCGATCGGACGGCCCCGGATTACGCTGCGCTCCATCCGGGGTACGAAGTTTCATCCTCGCAATAACGGTTCGTGAAGCCACCCCCGCGCCGCCTCCGGCCTCACCCACTCGAATTCCGGCAATTGATGCCGGAACCAGGTGAACTGCCGCTTGGCGTAGTGGCGGGTGTCGGCGCGGCCGATCGCCGCCGCCTCGTCCAGCGTGATTTCTCCGCGCAGATGCCGGATCAGCGCCGGCACGCCATGGGCCTTCATCGCCGGCAGCAGCGGATCGAGGTGCCGCGCCGCCAGGGCGGCCACTTCGTTCAGCGCACCCGCCGCCAGCATCGCGTCAAACCGGGCGTCGATCCGCGCGTAAAGCGCCTCGCGTTCGGGGGTGAGAAACAGCGCGCGGAATTGTCCCGGCGGCAGCAGCGGCGGCAGTCCGTCGCGATGCCAGTCGGTGAGCGAACGCCCGGTGGCTTCGACGACTTCCAACGCGCGGGAAATGCGGGCGCGATCACGCGGCTTCAGGCGCTCGGCGGATACCGGATCGCGCCGCGCCAGTTCGGCATGCAAAGCCTCGACGCCGTCACATTCGAGCCGCGCCCGCACGCTTTCGCGCACCGCCGGGGGAATCGGCGGCACCGCCGACAGCCCGCGCGTCAGCGCCTTGAAATACAGGCCGGAGCCACCGACGAAAATGGCCGGGCGGCGCTGCGCCCGTGCCTCCGCAAGCATGGCGGCGGCGTCGGTGACCCAGTGGCCGGCGGAGAAATTGACCGCGGCGTCGACATGGCCGTAGAGCCGGTGCGGCGCCCGCGCCTCGTCATCGCGCGTCGGCCGCGCCGTGATGATGCGGAGATCGCGATACACCTGCATGGAATCGGCGTTGATGACGAGGCCGCCGGCCGCCTGCGCGAGCTCGAGCGCCAGCGCCGACTTGCCGCTGGCGGTCGGCCCTGCGATAAGCACGGCCTTGTCTCCTGTCTGCGAATTCGCCCGCATGTCCCTCGTCGCCACGCTGATCTGCCATCCCGCGAATCCCGCCCTCGACTCCACCATTGTCGATGGCGCCCGGGCCGTCCTGCCCTCGCCCGGCGCCGCGCGATGGCTGTTCGACGAGGTGGCGGTCGATATTCCCTTCACCGGCAGCGACGATATCAGGGCCGTCGAACGCCGCCTGCGCCAGGCGCGCGGCGATCTGCCGATCGACATTGTCGTGCAGCCTCAGGCCGTGCGGCGCAAGAAGCTTTTTCTCGCCGACATGGATTCCACCATGATCGGCCAGGAATGCGTCGACGAGCTCGCCGACTTTGCCGGCATCAAAGCCCATGTCGCTGGCATCACCGAGCGGGCGATGCGCGGCGACATCGCGTTCGAGCCGGCATTGCGCGAGCGCGTCGCGCTGCTGAAGGGCCTGCCGGTCGGCGTCGTCGACGAGGTCCTGAAAACGCGCATCACGCCGACCCCGGGCGGCCGCGAACTGGTCGCGACCATGCGCGCCCACGGCGCCTATACCTGCCTGATCTCGGGCGGTTTTACGCTGTTCACCAGCGCGGTCGCAGCGCGAATCGGATTTCAGGAAAACCGCGCCAATGAACTCATGGTCGCGGATGGCAAATTGACCGGCGAGGTCGCCGAGCCGATCCTCGGCCGCGCCGCCAAGCTTGCCACCCTGATCGAGCTGCGCGAGGCCTTCGACCTCGACAACCTCGACACCCTGGTGGTCGGCGACGGCGCCAACGATCTCGGCATGATCGAGCAGGCCGGCCTGGGCGTCGCCTACCACGCCAAGCCCGCAGTCGCCGCCGCCGCCGCCGCGCGGATCGACTACGGCGACCTCACCGCATTATTGTACGCGCAGGGGTACCGGCGGGAGGAGTTTGCGGGGGGATAGCTGATTTTCCAGCACCGTGGCTTCATCCTTCGAGACGCGGCGAAAGCGCCGCTCCTCTGGATGAGGTCTGGCAGACGGGAACGCGATGCCAAACCCTCATGGTGAGGAGCGCGCATTTTGCGCGCGGCTCGAACCACGAGGCCCACATAGTATGAGGCCGCAGCGCGGCTACTGCACGCTCAGCGCCACGAACCGCAATTCGCCGTCGGCGTTGGAGACCAGCAGCAGGACGGATTTCTTGCCGTCCTTTTTCAGCTGATCGAGCCGTTTCTTGACGTCGGCGGCGTTGGCAACCGATTCCTGCGCCACCTCGACAATGACATCGCCGGCGCTCAGCCGCTTGTCGGCGGCGTCGGAGCCGGAGTCGACATTGGTGACGACCACGCCCTTGACGGTGTCCTTGATCTTGTAGCGGCTGCGCAGGTCCTTGCTCAGGTTGGCGAGATCAAGACCGAGCGCCTTCTGGGTCACCGGCTTTTCGGCGGGCTCGGCCTGGGTCTTGGCCGCCGTCTGCACCGGCTTGTCGCCATCGTCGAGCCGGCCGAGCGTGACCTTGCGGGTTTCCTCCTGGCCCTTGCGGATGATGACGACGTCGACTTCCTTGCCGACGGCGGTGTCGGCCACCACCCGCGACAGGTCCTTCGGGTCCTTGATGTCGGCGCCGTCGAACTTGACCACGACATCGCCGGGCTCGATGCCGGCGGGCTTGGCCGGGCCCCTGTCGTCGACGCCTGCGACCAGCGCACCGCGCGCGGGCTTGATATTGAGGCTGTCGGCGATCTCGTCGGTGACCTGCTGAATGCGTACGCCGAGCCAGCCGCGGCGAAGCTCGCCGAACTGACGCAACTGGTCGACCACGCCCGCCACCGTCTTCGAGGGCACCGCAAAGCCGATGCCGATCGAGCCGCCGGTCGGCGAGATGATCAGCGTGTTGACCCCGATCACCTCGCCGTCGAGATTGAACAGCGGGCCGCCGGAATTGCCGCGGTTGATGGCGGCGTCGGTCTGGATGTAGTTGTCGTAGGGGCCCTGGCTGATGTCGCGGTTGCGCGCCGAGACGATGCCCGCGGTGACGGTGCCGCCGAGACTGAAGGGATTGCCGATCGCAATCACCCATTCACCGAGCCGCAGCTTGTCGGAATCGCCGAACTTGACCGCGACCAGCGGCTTGGTCGGCTTGAATTTCAAGACCGCAAGGTCGGTCTTCTTGTCGACGCCGACGATCTCGGCTTTGAACTTGCTGCCGTCGTTCATGATGATGTTGATTTCGTCGGCATCCGCGATGACGTGATTGTTGGTGACGACAATGCCGGAGGGATCGACGATGAAGCCGGAACCGAGCGAGGTGGTCTTGTGCGGCTGTATCATCTCGCCGCCCCGGGAACCCGGACCGCCGCGATTCTTGAAGTCGTCGAAGAATTCCTGAAACGGCGAACCCGGCGGCAGCTTCGGCATCGCGCCGCGGTGCTCGCCGCCGCCGCTCTCCCCGGTTTCGACGGTCTGCGATGTCGAGATATTGACCACGGCGTCGATCACCTTTTCCGCGACATCGGCGATGCCGTCGGGGCCTCGCGCCAGCGCCGGCGCGGAAACGAAGGCGTAGGCGGCGCCGAGGCAGATCGCGGCCACAAAGGGGCGCAGGCGGCTGATTGCGGGGATCGCACCGGTCATGTTCGGTCTCTTTCCTCAAGAAAACGGAGCGGGATTTCAATCCAGAGTGCGCCCGAACCGGGCTCCGGCGCAAGCATCCGGCTGCAATTTCTGCGCCATAGCCGCGCGCCAAATACGGCGAAAAACCGACGTCGCCGCTCACGATGGCGTTGACACCCGAGTCTCCAGTACCGTGGCTTCATCCTTCGAGACGCGGCCGAGTGGCCGCTCCTCATGGACGAGGTCTGCCAGACCCTCATGGTGAGGAGCCGCGCGTCGGCGCGGCGTCTCGAACCACGAGGCCACAGCCCGGTCCGGGCAGCCTAGTGCCGGACGATCCAGATCAGGATCAGGCCGGCGACCGCCGATCCGATGCCGACGCCGCGCAGGATATTGTCCGGCGTCGCCAGCGCGCTTTTCATCGCCCGCCGCATCCAGGCCGGGCTTGCCGCGAACATCAGGCCTTCAAGTACAAACAGAACACCCACACCGATGAGGAGGTCGGCGAACGCTATGGACCTCATCGGACTGGAACCTCCCAGGTGTTGTTATTGCCGTCGGTACGGGCGCGCAGCGAAGGTTCGCGCCGCGCCCGGTGCGGCTTTTAGGGTTTTGGTGCTGCCGGCGCCGGCGGCGCGGCGGCCGTCGCTGCCGGACCCGCGGCCGCCGCGGGCGGCTTGCCGGATG
>JBDTKD010000614.1:0-2678 GCA_039935515.1 Bradyrhizobium sp. | reverse complement strand
TCCTTTGCCTTCATGCTGATCGGCATCGATCATCTGTCGCGCATCAACGACGCCTTCGGCTTCGACGTCGCGGACGCGGTGATTTCGGAAACGGCGAGGCGCATCCGCCCGCGGCTGCGCGCCGGCGACGTGCTCGGCCGCTTCTCCGGCAACAAGTTCGGGGTGGTCCTGAAGAACTGCACTATCGACGACACCAATGTCGCCGCCGAGCGGTTTCTGGCCGGCATCCGCGACGAGGTGGTGCCGACCAAATCCGGCCCGGTCTCGATCACCGCATCGATCGGCGCGGTCAGCGTGCCGCGCCATGCGCGCGACGCCGAGGAGGCGGTCAACCGCGCCCAGGAGACGCTCGATGCCGCCAAGCGGCGCCGCGCCGGGTCGCTGGCGTTGTGGCGCCCGAACGTCCAGCGCGACGCCCAGCGCCGCGTCAACATCCGCGTCACCGACGAGATCGTCACCGCCCTCAACGAACGGCGGATGGTGATGGCGTTCGAACCGGTGGTGGAAGCGCGCTCGCGCAAGGCGTCCTTTTACGAATGCCTGGTCCGCATGGAACAGGATGACGGGCAGGTCCTGCTCGCGCCGGATATCGTTCCGGTGGCGGAGAGGCTCGGCTTGGTCCGCCTGGTCGATCATCGCGTGCTTGAACTCGTGATCGCCGAGCTCGCGGCGTCACCGCAGGTGCAGCTCAGTCTCAACATCTCGCCGGATACCACGATGGATCGGGACTGGTGGGCCTCGATCGAAGCGCTGATGCGGACTTATCCCGGTGTTGGCTCCCGGCTGATCGTCGAAATCACCGAGACCGTCGCGATCCAGGACATCGACGATGTCCGCGGTTTTGTCAGCCGGCTGAAAAACTTCGGCAGCCGGATCGCGATCGACGATTTTGGCGCCGGCTACACCTCGTTCCGGAATTTGCGCAGGCTCGGTGTCGATATCGTCAAGATCGATGGTGCTTTCGTGCAGAACATCGCGCGCTCGGCCGATGACCGCGCCTTCGTGCAGACGCTGATCGATCTGGCGCGACGGCTGCAAATCAAGACGGTCGCAGAATGGGTTCAGGATGACCAGTCGGCGGCGATGTTGCAGGCGTGGGGCTGTGACTATATCCAGGGGCGCCTGATCGGGCTCGCATCCGCGGATCGCCCGTGGCGGACGCCGATCGCGTCGGCCTTGACGGCGGCGGCTGAAGCCGGTTCTTGACCGCTCCGGCTTACTCTTCCTTTTTCGGCTCTTTCGACATGCGCTCGAGGCGTTCCTGCATGTCCTGCATCTGACGGCGCAGATCGTCGATGTTGCCTTCCGTTGCGGCGGGCTCCGGCGTCTTTTCCGGTTCGGTGGCGATGCCCCCAGCGCGCGGCGCCGCGAACGGCTTGAACATCGAAAAGGTCTGCTGAAACAATTCCATGTTGCGGCGGACATGCTCTTCGAGCGGTGCGAACGGCGTCCCGCTGAATGTATTGGTGAGCTGCTTGCGGAATTTCTCCTGCTCGCGCGTCAGCGTGTCGATCGCTTGCTCAAGATATTTCGGCACCACCATCTGCATGCTGTCGCCGTAGAACCGGATCAGCTGCCGCAGGAAAGTGGTCGGCAGCAGATTCTGGCCCGCCTTGTTTTCCTGTTCGAAGATGATCTGCGCCAGCACCGAGCGGGTGATGTCGTCGCCGGTTTTGGCGTCATAGACGAGGAAGTCCTCGCCCTCCTTCACCATCGCTGCAAGATCCTCGAGCGTCACATAGGTGCTGGTGCCGGTATTATAGAGCCGCCGGTTCGCGTATTTCTTGATAGTGGTGGGTTGGTCAGTTTTCGCCATGGGCTCACATATGCACACCGAGGACGGGAACCCGACGGCACCGCGGCCGGGCTGACGAGCAACGCAACGCAGCAAAGAAAGCATTTTCAATGCGGTTCGGCTACCGTTTTGTGCGCCACGGTTAATTCCAAGGCATAGGCATTGCTGAGGAAACAGCCGAGCCGGTAATTTTGAGTGCGCCGCGGCGTGATTTCGCTCCCTGGCCGATTGACACTTAATGCATAGGTTAACAGGATAGACCCGAGACAGGCCCGCCATCCGGCCGCCCGCCATCCCAATGCTCAAGCCCAGGAGATGTCCATGTCCGACGATGTCGTCATCGTCAGCGCCGCCCGCACCCCGGTCGGCAGTTTCAACGGTGCGTTCGCCACCTTGCCGGCCCACGATCTCGGCGCCGTCGCCATCAAGGCAGCGCTGGAGCGTGCCGGCATCGAGCCGGGCCGCGTGTCCGAAGTGATCATGGGCCAGATCCTGACCGCCGCGCAGGGCCAGAACCCCGCCCGCCAGGCCTCGATCGCGGCCGGTATTCCGGTGGAAAGCCCGGCCTGGGGCGTCAATCAACTCTGCGGCTCGGGCCTGCGCACCGTGGCGCTGGGCTATCAGGCGCTGCTGAACGGCGATTCCGAAATCGTCGTCGCCGGCGGCCAGGAATCCATGAGCATGGCCCCGCACGCGCAATACCTCCGCGCCGGCGTCAAGATGGGCGGCGTTGAACTGGTCGACACCATGATCAAGGACGGCCTGTGGGACGCCTTTAACGGCTATCACATGGGCAACACGGCCGAGAACGTCGCCCGGCAGTATCAGATCACTCGCGCCCAGCAGGACGAATTCGCCGTCCACTCGCAGAACAAGGCCGAGG
>JBDTKD010000613.1:0-11423 GCA_039935515.1 Bradyrhizobium sp. | reverse complement strand
GCCGAGGTGGTCGATTCCGTGGTGTCGGTGCTGTGCCGGATGGCGTTCGATTTCGGGCTGTGGAGCGATGGCGTCTCGCCGCTGCTGTTCGTCTGCGAAGAAGCGCACCGCTATGCCTCCGCGGACCGCAACATCGGTTTCGGACCGACGCGCAAGGCGGTCTCGCGCATCGCCAAGGAAGGCCGCAAATACGGCGTCTATCTCGGGCTCGTGACGCAGCGTCCCGCCGAACTCGACGCCACCATCATTTCCCAGTGCAACACCCTGTTCACCATGCGGCTAGCCAACGAGCGCGATCAGTCGCTGCTGCGCTCGGCGGTCTCCGACGCCGCGGCAAACCTGTTGTCGTTCGTCCCTTCGCTCGGCACCCGCGAAGTGCTTGCGTTCGGTGAAGGTGTGGCGCTTCCGACCCGGCTGCGCTTCAAGGAACTGCCGGCGCATCAGTTGCCGCGCAGCGAGGCCACCATTGCGACGGTGCCGTCGGTCGCGGCCGGCCACGACATGCATTTCGTCGGCGCCGTACTCGAACGCTGGCGCGGCGCCACCTCGCACCGCGACGTTCCCAACGACCCCGGCGTCAACGAACGGCCCGCACCGCGCGCGGTGGAAGCGCCGATGCTGCAGCCTTCGATGGGCCTTGATCCCGACCGCTTTTCGCTCTTGAAAAAGCCGCTGCGCTGACGTCCTGGCGGCGCCATCTGCCACCAGCCCGGCTCACGCAGCGATGCCTTGCGGGGGCGCGGCCATCGACTATGCTGCCGGGTGACCGCCTCCCGCAGGCCAACCCGGAATTGCCGCATGACCCAGCCGATCGCAACACGCTTCCCGACGCCGTCCATCGACAGGCTTCCGGAAGACATCCGCGCCCGCATCCTCGCGGTGCAGGAAAAATCCGGTTTCGTTCCGAATGTATTCCTCACGCTGGCCTGGCGTCCGGAAGAATTTCGCGCCTTCTTTGCCTATCACGACGCGCTGATGGACAAGGACAGCGGCCTGACCAAGGCCGAGCGCGAGATGATCGTGGTGGCGACCAGCAGCGCCAATCAATGCCATTATTGCGTGATCGCGCATGGCGCGATCCTGCGCATCCGGGCGAAAAATCCCGAGATCGCCGACCAGATCGCCGTCAACTACCGCAAGGCGGATATCACGCCACGCCAGCGCGCCATGCTCGACTTCGCGATGAAGGTGAGTGTCGAGGCGAACAAGATTGCCGAGCAGGATTTCACCGACATCGCCAGCCACGGCTTCAGCGACGACGACATCTGGGATATCGCCGCGATATCGGCGTTCTTCGCGCTGTCGAATCGGATGGCCAACGTCACCGCCATGCGCCCGAACCACGAATTCTACATGATGGGACGGCTGCCGAAATAGGCCAATCATCACCGCGCGTCGTGGCCTCGTGGTTCGAGACGCCCGCTGCGCGGGCTCCTCACCATGAGGGTCTAACGACCTCATCCTGAGGAGCATCGCAAAGCGATGCGTCTCGAAGGATGCAGCCACGGTGCTGGAAAGCGCTTCAATCGTCCGACGCTGGTCCGCACCAGCCGGGCAAATAAATCGCATCCTTGCTCTTGGCGAACGTCATCGCCTTCGCGATGGCCTTCTCAAAGTCCGCTTCGACGCTTGTGCGGGACATTTTCCTGCGCAGGAAATCGGCCCACAGGAACTCGCTGAAAGGCGTGGTATCCTTGGCGAAGCCGCCAACCCGGCGCAATTCGCCGGCGAGGCTGCGGAACGGATCGTCCTTGAGTTCCGTCACCGTTTTCGGCAGGTCGCGGAAGTGGCGGCGCTCGCCCTTGGCATCGTATGGATAAACCCATCGCTTGTTGTCCATCACGCCCCAGAACGCATCGCGCTCGACCATGGTGAGATCGCCGATCACGGTGACAAGAATATCCTTGATGCCCTCATCGTGCAGTGAACGCGCCAGGTGATGATGGTCGACCACGTAGTAATGCTGGTCCGGCCCCAGCACGACCGGGATCATGTGTTTGCCGAGCAGCTCCGCCTGCTTTTTCCTGGATTTGTGTTCGCGCCAGCGCTTGCGTTTTTCCTTGACCTCCCGCATCCCGACGGTCATCTGGGTCGGGCGCAGCGACAGGATTGGAATCGGCTGAAGGATCGGCTCGCGCGTATTCGCCATGACGTGAATCCTCGGGTTCTGACCGGCAAAAATCTGGCTTGAAACGCAATGATTATGCCATGATGGCACAATCGATCAAACGCCCTCAGCCCCGGGTGCCAGGTTCTCGCGCCCCAGCGCCCGGCCGGCTCAGAATCGACTACGGCAGGTTCCGCGAGACGCTGCCGGGATAGATCGATTGTCGTATCCGTCCCGCTCAACATTTTCTGAGACGCGCCCTGCGCGCGTGCTAATTAGAAGCAGGATATCGCGGAGCCAGCAGCAGTGAAACCGCAGCGGCCGATCACGACGGAGGACGAGCACCGCGTGCTCCAGTTCCGGCCGCGTACCCTGCCCGTCGTTCCCGGCCGGCACAGAGAGCCGGACGCGACGGCACCACACGACGACACCCGGCCGGAACCTTACGACCTGTCGCGCTATGAGCGGGACCGGGACGAACCCGACGATTTCCGCCATCGCATGCTGGCCAACATCGCGGCCTTCGCCTTCACGGTCGCACTGACGGCGGTTGGCATCTGGCTGGCCGTCAGTATCGCGGATCTGCGCCGAACCCAGGATTGCGTGCTGATGGGACGGCGCGACTGCGTGCGTATTTCGACACCCTCTATCTAGGGTTTTTGAGCACGATACCGGCTCGCGCTGCCCTTGAGCGGTCGGACCTCCGGCCGGCCGCCTCCATTGAACTCGGGGCGGCGCTCCGATATACGGGCACTCGACACAGGACGGCGAATAGGGCATTCCGGGACGCGGCGCCAGGCCGCCTAGCCGCCATAGAATTTACCTTCAATATATCAAAGGCTTAAGCGATGTCATCCACATTCGATCAGGTCGCCACGATTATCGCTGAAACCTGCGACATCCCGCGCGACACGATCACCCCGGAGAGCCACGCGATTGACGATCTCGGGATTGACAGCCTCGACTTCCTGGACATCGCGTTCGCGATCGACAAGGCGTTCGGCATCAAATTGCCGCTGGAAAAGTGGACGCAGGAAGTCAACGACGGCAAGGCTACGACCGAGCAGTATTTTGTGCTGAAAAACCTGTGCGCCCGTATCGACGAACTGGTCGCGGCCAAGGGCGCGTAACCGCCCGTCATGCAGCTTGAATATTTTCAACTCATTGACCGCATCGTCGACCTCAAACTCGACGAGCGCACCATTACGGTTGAGGCGCAGGTTCCAACGCACAGCACCATCTTCGAGGGACATTTCCCGGGCTATCCGATCATGCCGGGCGTGCTGCTGCTCGAGGCGATGGCGCAGACCTCCGGCTGGCTGCTGATCGCGATGATGGATTTCGAACGCATGCCGTTTCTGGGCGCGGTCAAGGAGGCCAAGCTGCGGGGCTTCGTCAAGCCAGGGGAGTTGCTGACAATCGACGCCAGCATCGTTCACGAAGGCTCGGGTTTTGCCATCACGGAAGCCAAAGTCAGGGTGGGCGGCGAATTGAAGTGCAACGCGACCATCACGTTCCGGCACATCCCCTTCCCTCATCCGGATTTGCGCGGATACATGGACGCCGTCGCCAAACGGATCGGCTTTCCACAACAGGCCCGTGGTCATGACTGAGACGAAATCTTCGATCGGGGGATCCGCGGAAGTCTGGATCACCGGCATCGGTCTTGCCACGTCGCTGGGCGAAGGGCTCGATGCCAACTGGGACGCCCTGAATCAGCGGCGTATCAACGTCGACGAAAAGAGCTTCGCGCCCTACATCGTTCATCCCTGGGTACCGGTCAACCTGGATGCGCAAATCCCCAAGAAGGGCGATCAGCGCCAGATGGAAGCCTGGCAGCGGATCGGAACCTATGCCGCCGGACTGGCGCTGGATTCCGCCGGCATCAAGGGCAACACGGAAATCCTGGCGCGGATGGACATGATTGTCGCCGCCGGCGGCGGCGAGCGCGACATCGGCGTCGACATCGCCATCCTGAAGGCCGATGCCAATGGCAATTCCGCGCCCGGCTTTCTCAACGAAAGGCTGATGAGCGATTTGCGGCCGACGCTGTTTCTCGCCCAGCTCTCGAACCTGCTCGCCGGCAATATCGCCATCGTTCACGGCGTAACCGGATCGTCGCGTACCTTCATGGGTGAGGAAGCCGCCGGTGTCGACGCAGCACGAATCGCGCTCGCACGCATCGCCGCCGGTCAGAGCGACATCGCGCTGGTTGGCGGCTCGCAGAACGGCGAACGCAAGGACCTGCTGGTTCTCTACGAGTTCGGCGATTTCAACCTGAAGAATAGCTTTGCCCCGGTTTGGGCGCGGCGCCAGCACGGCGGCTTTGCGCTCGGCTCGGCGGGCGCCTTTCTTGTGATCGAATCGAGGGCGCACGCCGAAGCGCGAGGCGCGAAACCCTATGCGCGCCTGACCAATGTCGTGGCCGATCTGGCGCGCCGCAAGACTCCCGGTGAGGTCACCGCAACCCTGGAAGCGCTGTGGTCGAAGCTTGGCAGGCTCGACGACAAGGGTGCCATCATCACCGGCGCCACCGGGGCCGAGCCGGTCACCTCGGAGGAACTGGCGTTCCTGGACCGCCATCCTTCTTTTGCGGTACGGGCGACCGGCACCATGTTCGGCCACACGATGGAGACGCAATTCCCGCTGGGATTGGCGCTTGCGGCGCTTTCGATCTCGCGCGGCGCTTTGTTCCCGCCCAACGATCCCACCGCGCGGGAGGTTGCAATGTCGGCACCTCCGACCCAGATTGTGGTGGTCGGAGCCGGTCACTGGCGGGGTGAAGGCATGGCGCTGGTCGAGGCGATCAGGTGAGCGCGGCGGGGAAAACATGACAGCTTCGCGCGACAAATTCGGCAGGCCGATCGTCGTCGTCACCGGGATGGGCGTCGTGACCTCGCTGGGCGCCGGCAAGGCCGAAAACTGGACGAAACTCACAGCCGGCGAGTCCGGAATCCGCACCATCACCCGCTTCCCGACCGACGGCCTGAAGACGACGATGGCCGGAACGGTTGATTTTGTGCCGGTCGAGCCGTTTTCTTCGACCGATCTTTCGGAACGGCTCGCCGATATCGCGACCGAGGAAGCCATTGCGCAATCCGCGATCGGGACCAAGGGCGATTTTCCGGGGCCGCTGTTTCTCGCCGTCGCGCCGGTCGAGGTCGAGTGGCCGCAACGGCTCGAGCTTGGGCGCGAGATCGGCGCGAGCGACTTCAACTATGACGCGCTGCTGCGCGTCAGCGGAGGCGGAAAATTCGCGCAATACCACCGGCGCTTTCTGTTCGGCTCGGTGTCGAATTATCTCGCCGAGAAATTCGGCACCAAGGGGTCGCCGATTTCGCTGTCAACCGCCTGCGCTTCCGGCGCCAGCGCGATCCAGCTCGGCGTTGAAGCCATTCGGCGTGGCGAGGCGGACGCGACGCTGTGCGTCGCAACCGACGGCTCGGTCAATCCGGAGGCGCTGATCCGGTTCTCGTTGCTGTCGGCGCTGTCGACACAAAACCATCCGCCGCAGGCGGCGGTGCGGCCGTTTTCCAAGAACCGCGACGGATTCGTGATGGCTGAAGGCGCCGGCGCACTGGTGCTGGAAAGCTATCAGGCCGCCACGGCACGCGGAGCCCGGATCCTTGGCGTCCTCGCCGGCTGCGGCGAACTTGCGGATTCGTTCCACCGCACCCGATCGAGCCCTGACGGAAAGCCCATTATCGGATGCGTGCGCAACGCATTGTCCGACGCCGGGATCGTTTCGGACCAGATCGACTACATCAATGCCCACGGCACCGGCACGCCGGAAAATGACAAGATGGAATATCTCGGCATCTCGACAGTGTTTGGCGAGCACACCGGCCGGATTCCGGTATCCTCCAACAAGTCGATGGTCGGTCACACCCTCTCCGCGGCCGGCGCGGTGGAGGCGGTGTTCTCGCTGCTGACGCTTGAACATCAGCGGATCCCGCCGACCATCAACTACGACATTCCGGATCCGGCGATTCCCTTCGATGTGGTTCCCAACAAGGCCCGCGACGCCCGCGTCACCGCGGTGATGTCGAATTCGTTCGGTTTCGGCGGTCAGAACGCGTCGCTGATCCTGACGCGCGAACCGATCTAACGTGCTTTCCGGTTCACTCGAATCATTGTCGCTTCTCCCGAGGCCTCATGGTTCGAGACGCGCGAAGACGCGCTCCTCACCATGAGGGTCTGGGACCTCATCCTGAGGAGCATCGCAAAGCGATGCGTCTCGAAGGATGGAGCCAGCGAGGTCGAAATTGCTCTAATCTAGCTGCCGAAAGCTGCCCGCTGCACCGCCGGTTGACGGCATCGCGCGAACCGGCGATACGCACGCGGTCGGAAATCAACTCACTCTGCCGGGGGACACGGCGTCATGCGCACGCTCACTCTTGTTGCCGATCGTCAGCTGGTAGTCGCGGCTGTTCCGCCGCCGCCGCCGCCGGGCCCCGGCGAAGTGCAGATCCGCGTCGAGGCCGTCGCGCTCAATCACATCGACGTCTGGGGCTATCGCGGCATGGCGTTTGCGAAGCGCAAGCTGCCGCTGGTGATCGGTGCCGAGGCCTCCGGAGAAATCGCCGCGGTCGGCGACATGGTCACGCGCTTCCGGCCCGGACAGCCGGTGGTGATGTACGGCGCCCTCACCTGCGGGATCTGCCGTGCCTGCAGCGAAGGCCGCGACAATCTCTGCGAGGACGTGGCGGGCATCATGGGCTTCCATGTCGACGGTTTCGCGCGCGAGTTCCTGAACATGCCGCAGCGACTGGTGATTGCGGTGCCCGAGGGCGTCAGCGGGCGCGACGCGGCCTGCGCGCCGATCGCGTTCTCCACGGTTCAGCACATGCTGTTCGACAATGCCAAACTGCAGCCAGGTGAGACCGTGCTGGTGCATGCCGGCGGCTCCGGCATTGGAACGGTGGCGATCATGATGGCCAAGCAAATCGGTTGCACGGTCATCACCACCGTCGGCGACGACAGCAAGATCGACGGCGTCAAGGCCCTCGGCGCCGACCACGTCATCAACTACCGCAACGACCGCTTCGAGCACGAAACCCGCAAGATCACCAAAAAGAAAGGTGTCGACGTGGTGTTCGAACATGTCGGGGCGGATACCTTCAACGGCTCGTTGCTGACGCTGAAGCGCGGGGGTAGGCTCGTGACCTGCGGTTCGACGTCGGGTCCCACCGCCACTATCAATCTGATGCAACTGTTCCAGCAGCAATACCGCATCTTCGGTTCGTTCGGCGCGACCCTGCGTAACATTGCCGAGAGCCTCGACAAGATGGCCGGCGGCATGCGTCCCGTGATCGATACCGAAGTGCCGATCGAGGACGTCGCCACCGCGCTCAAGCGCATGGAAAGCCGGCAGGTGTTCGGCAAGATCGTCGTGTATTTCTGATGTCGCGCCTGCTGCCACGCACCAGAGCCCGTCTTCGCAGCGCGACCAGGCCGCTTGGCGAAGCCGCGGTCGGCGCATTGACGATCGGAATGCTGCGCGCCACGCGTTATTTCGATCCGATCAAGACCGCAAACCTGTTCGGCCGCGTCACCCGCTTGATCGGACCGAGGCTGCGCGAGCAGCGGATCGGCCGCGCCAATCTGACCGCCGCCTTCCCGGAGAAACCGGCAGAGGAAATCGACGCCATCCTTGCCGGGGTGTGGGACAATCTCGGCCGCGTCGGCGCCGAGTTCGCCCATCTCGATCACATCTGGGAGCACGATCCGACGCGCCCCGAGGACAGCCGCATCGAAATCCCGCTGCGTACCCACGAATTGTTTGCGCAGCTTCGGCTCGACGGCAAACCCGCTCTGATCTTTGCAAGCCACCTCGGCAACTGGGAACTGCCTGCTTTGGCGGCCGTGGCCCACGGGCTGGATGCGGCGATCCTGTATCGCCGGCCCAACATTGCCTCGGCCGACCGCATCATCCAGCAGATACGCGCGGTGAAGATGGGAACGCTGATTCCGGCGGGCCGTGACGCGCCGCTGCGGCTCGCCGAGGCGCTGCAGAACGGTCAGCACGTCGCGATGCTGGTGGACCAGTATCTGACCAACGGCGTCGAGGTCACGTTTTTCGGTCGCAAGACCCGGGCCAATCCGATGCTGGCGCGGTTGCTGCGACAGGTCGAGTGCCCGATTCACGGGGTGCGGATCATCCGCCTGCCCAATCACCGCTTTCGGGCCGAATTATCCGAAGAGGTGAAGCCGGTGCGGGACGCTTCCGGACAGATCGACGTGCCGGGAACGATGCAAGCGGTGACGTCGGTGGTCGAGGGCTGGATTCGCGAATACCCCGATCAGTGGCTGTGGCTGCACCGCCGCTGGCGGTAACACCGTCGTTGCGATAGTGCGTAGCCCGGATGGAACTGCATCGTCATTGCGACGGACCCTACCTCCCGGTCTTGACCCGGGTCCAGAGCCGGTTGATGACGCGCTGCGTGGCCGGATCGCGCGCGGTGATCGCAAACAGCTTCGCAAGGGTCGCCTGGTCCGGATAGATGGTCTTGTCATTGAGTATCCTGGGTTCGACCAGCTTCTGGCTCGCCAGATTGCCGTTCGCATAGGACAGAAAATTGGAATTTTTGGCCGCGACCTCGGGCCGATAGAGATAGTCGATCAGCTCATAGGCTTCGGCGACATGGCTTGCATCGGCCGGGATCGCGAGATTGTCGAAGAACATCTGTGCGCCTTCTTTCGGAATGGCATAGCCGAGTTCGACCCCATTATTGGCTTCGGCAGCACGGCTGCGCGCCTGCATGATGTCGCCGGACCAGCCCACCACCAGGCAAATCTCGCCGGTGGCGAGCGCGCTCAGATACTCCGAGGAATGGAACTTGCGGACATAGGGCCTCACCTTGGCGACGAGCCCGGCGGCCTGCTCGAGATCGGCCGGCCTGGTCGAGTTCGGATCGAGCCCGAGGTAATTCAGAGCCGCTGGAAGGATATCGTCGGCGGAGTCCAGCATCTGAACGCCGCAATCCCTGAACTTGGCGAGATTCTCCGGCTTGAAGACGATGTCCCAGCTATCGATCCTCGCATCGGCCCCGAGAATTTTCTGCACGGCTTTGACATTGTAGCCGATGCCGGTCGTGCCCCACATGTAATTGACGGCATAAATGTTGCCGGGATCGTAGACGGCGAGCCGCCGGGTCACTTCCGGCCAGGCGTTGGCAAGATTGGGCAGCTTCGACTTGTCGAGCCTCTGGAAGACGCCCGCCTTGATCTGGCGCTGCAGGAAATAGGCGGTGGGGACCACCAAATCATAGCCGGACTTGCCGGCCAGCAACCGGGTCTCCAGCGTCTCATTGGCGTCGAAGGTGTCGTAGACGACCTTGATGCCGGTTTCCCGGGTGAAGTCCTCCAGCACTCCCGGGGCCACGTAGTTCGACCAGTTGTAGAAATTGACGGTGCGCGGTTGCGCCCGTGCCGGAAGCGCGAATGCGGCGAGCGCCGCGGCTATCGCGCCGGCAAATCGGATCGGCATGCAGGCCCGGCCGCGTATCATGTCTGCCCTTTATCGGCGATGGACCGCATCCGAAAGCCGCTCCAGCGCGGCATCGAGCGTTGCGTCCTTCTTGGCGAAGCAAAACCGCACCACCGAGGTCACGGCATCCTTCTCGTAGAAGGCCGATACCGGAATGGCGGCGACCTTGTAATCGGTAACGATCCTTCTGCAGAAGGCCTCGTCGGTCTCGTTGAGACCGAGCGGCGACAGATCGACGGTCAGAAAATAGGTGCCCTGCGATCGCAGCACCGGAAAGCCGATGCTCTCCAACCCCTCGGTCAGACGGTCGCGGCTGCGCGCCAACTCCTTGCGCATGTCGAGGAAATAGTCGGCCGGCTTGCCAAGGCCATAGGCGACCGCGGCCTGAAGATTGGGTGCGGTGGTGAAGGTCAGAAACTGGTGCACCTTGGCCGCGACACGCAGCAGCGGCGGCGCGGCGCAGACGAAGCCGATCTTCCAGCCGGTCAGGGAAAAGATCTTGCCCGCCGAACCGACCTTGATGGTGCGATCCCGCATCCCCGGAATTGTAATCAGCGGGATGTGTTCGCGGCCGTCGAAGATCACATGTTCCCAGACCTCGTCGCAGATCGTGATCGCATCGAACTCCCTGCAGAATCGCGCCAGCAATTCGAGGTCCTCGCGCGGATAGACCACCGCGGCCGGATTGAGCGGATTGTTGAACAGCACCGCCTTGGTCTTGGGGTTGAACGCGCTGCGCAGCATCTCCTCGGTCAGCCGCCAATCCGGCGGTTCGAGACGCAGCAGCCGCGGAATGCCGCCAGCCTGGCGGATGATCGGCAGGTAGCAATCGTATACCGGCTGGAACACGATCACCTCGTCACCCGGCTCGACGACGGCAAGAATGGCCGACGTCAGCGCCTCGGTGCCGCCCGACGTCACCATCACCTCGGTGGTCGGATCGAGGGAAAGCCCGTGCCAGCGCCCGTAATGCGTCGCGATCGCCCGGCGCAGCTCCGGAATGCCCATCATCGACGGGTACTGATTGTAGCCATTCAGCGACGCATCCGCCGCCGCGCGACGAATGTCTTCCGGGCCGGGATCGTCGGGGAAACCCTGGCCGAGATTGATCGCGTCGTTGTCGCGCGCGAGCTGCGACATCGCCTCGAAGATCGTGACGGGCAGATCCGCAAAAACCTTGTTCATCGACGTCATGGCAGCGTCAGCCGCCGGTCCCGGTCGGCAATCCCGCTGCCTTCCAGCCGAGCATGCCGCCGGCCAGGTGTTTGTCGTATGGCAGGCCGCCGGCTTGCGCCGCGAGCGACGCTGTCACCGACCTTTTCCCCGAGCGGCAGGCAAACACCACCTGCTTGCCCCCGGGGTCGGGAATGGCCGCCGGATCAAAGCTCGAAAGCGGCACGACGACGCCGCCCGGATAGGCTTCCGCGGCGACTTCATTCGGCTCGCGGACATCGACCAAAAGATAGCGTCCCTCGGCCATTCCCTTCGAGACATCCTCCGGCGTCAAATCGTGAACTTGATGACCCTGATCCGCCACGCAAACCTCCCGGATGGCCCGCCCATCGGCGCCAACGTCGCCCCTGGCGTGGTGAAAATCAAGCACCACGAAGGTCCATGAAGCCACGCAGTCTAGACCATTTCCATCACCGCGGCTTCATCCTTCGAGACGCATCGCTTCGCGATGCTCCTGAAGGATGAGGTCTCAGACCCTCATGGTGAGGAGCAGCGCCTTGCGCGGCGTCTCGAACCACGAGGCCGAGAGAAGCGCCCAAGATTCGAGTCAACCGGAACACGATCTAGCTAGACGGTCACCTGGGTACCGACCTC
>JBDTKD010000612.1:0-5152 GCA_039935515.1 Bradyrhizobium sp. | reverse complement strand
CGGTGCAACGGCAGGATGATCAGTGTCAGCAACAGCGCGATCGAAAGCTTGATGCGAACCGGGATGTTGGACTCGCCAAGCGTCGGCAACAGCATCACCATGGCGCCGACGCGGGCGAACACCAGCATGAAGGCGGCGGCGAGTGCGGGGAGCAGCGAGACATCGATGCGCATGATTCACGCATAGTGCATCAACCGCCTATGATTCGCGACGATATCCGCATCATGTGGCTGTGCAGCTCGTCCGCCATGAACGGCAGCGCCAGCAGCAGGGTGACGAAGATCGCCAGGATTTTCGGCACGAATACCAGCGTCTGCTCCTGGATCTGGGTGAGCGCCTGAAACAGCGACACCACCACGCCGACGACGAGGCCGACGATCATCAGCGGCGAGGATACCACCACGATGGTCCAGATCGCATCGCGCGCCACATCGAGAGTTTCCGCACCGGTCATTTTCTGCCTCGCTCGGGTTGTTTTTTGAATTGGTCATTCCGGGGCGCGCGTTAGAGCGAACCCGGAATGACGATGCATAGGAAACTCAGATCGCCATCTTCATGATGTCTTCATAGGCCGAGATGACCTTGTCTCGCACCGACACCAGCGTCGAGACCGCGACGTCGGTTTCCGCCACCGCCGTCACCACGTCCATGACGTTGGCCTTGCCGGACGCCATCGCGACGGTCTGCGCGTCGGATTTGCGACCCGCATCGATGACGCTTCCGACCGCATCCTTGAGCACCGAACTGAAGGAGGGGCCGGCGGCTTCCGGACCCTTGGCGGCGGCGCCGGAATCCATCATGCGGGCAAGACTGGCATAGGCGTTTGCAGCGACTGTGGGTGAAGCCATGATTCAGGTTCCAGTTCAGGACTTGAGGATGTCGAGCGTGCGTTGAACCATCCGGCGCGTCGCGCTGATGATGTTGAGGTTTGCCTCGTAGGATCGCTGCGCGTCGCGCATGTCGGTCATTTCGATCAGCGGGTTGACGTTGGGATATTTGACGTTGCCGGCGGCATCCGCCGCCGGATTGCTCGGCTCGTGCTTGACGCGAAAGGCCGACGCATCGGGCAGCACCTTGCCGAGTGCCACCACCTGGGCGTCGAGCGTGCGATCCAGCGTCGCGGAAAATGTCGGTACCTTGCGCCGGTATGGATCGCCGCCGGCGGTCGAGGCCGTGGAGTCCGCGTTGGCGATATTCTCCGAGATCACCCGCATCCGCCCCGCTTGCGCGCGCAGGCCGGACGTTGCGATGCCCATCGAGCGGACGAAATCGTTTGCGTCATCTGCCATGATATCTTTCCTCCCGCGCTATCCGCCCTCAGCCCTTGCCGATCGCGGTCTTCAAGAGGCCGAGGCTCTTGCTGTACAGCGAGGTTACCGCCGCATAGTCCATCTGGTTGGCCGAAACCTTGAGCATCTGGTCCTCGAGATTGACGGCGTTGCCGGCGGGCCTGGTTTCGAAAATTCCGTTGTGATTCGCCGCAAAACTGTCCGCCGCGCCTGGTGGGGCGATATGAGCGGCGCTGGTGCGCAGCATGGCCAGCGATCCCCCGGTTCCGCCGACCGCCGCGCCCTTGCTGTCGAATTTCGGCTCAACCAGGTCACGCGGCTTGAAATTCGGCGTGTCCGAATTGGCGACATTTTCGGAAAGCACGCGCTGCCGTTCCTGGTGCCACTGCATCCTGGTGCGCAACGCCGCCAATACCGGAAAATCGCTGATTGACATCGCAAGCCCCCTCGCCTTTACGGGGGATAACGCCCCCTGAGGTAGGCAGAATTTGCCGCCTGTATGGTTAACAACGGGTTAAGAGCGGCGCGCCGCGAATCGCAGGGTGGGCCCGCCGCGACATGCTGTCCGGTATCGGTCGAGCGCATTTTCGCCACGAAAGCTGCGTTAACCAGCCGGCACGACGCGTTTTGGCGACTCAGAAGTCGTTTTGGCCCAAGCGATTCTTGGTCTATTAGGGAGGCGGACGGCAGGATTTGCCGTGGGGAATTAAGAGATAAGGCTGCTTTGCGCTTCCTTCGCCGTTTGACGGACTTGCGGTCCGCATTCCTCGGCAATGAGAATTTGAGGAGAGCCTTGTGGCCCAGGGACCTAACATGCAGGCACTTACGTTCTTCTTCGCATTCGTGGCCGTTCTGGCACTGATCGGCGCGGCGGCCTGGCTGGTTCGCCGATTCGCCGGCAACCGCCTCGGTGCCAATACCAATCGCGGGCGGATGCCGCGGCTGGCGGTGGTCGACGCCGCCGCCGTTGACGGCCGCCGGCGGCTGGTGCTGGTACGGCGCGACAACATTGAACATCTGCTGATGATCGGAGGTCCAACCGACATCGTCGTGGAACCCAATATCGTGAGGGCCACCACGCGCGACCAGATGTCGCCACGGCCGGCCGTTGCCGGCACCGAACCTCCACCCCGCGTGGCGCCGCTGCCCGATCCCGGCTGGAGCGACGGCGATGGGGCGCGAGCCGATGGCTTCGATCATTCGGAGCCGCAAATGCCCGAGCCGCCGCGGCCGGTCCGGTCGTCATTTGCCGACGAACTGCGCCGCCCGGCGCCGGCGGTACCGGAACGGCGAGGCGATCCCCTGTCCGGTTTTGCACCGGAGCCGCTCGGCGGTCGGACCGAGCCGCGGCCCGAACTGCGCAACGACCCGCTGCCACCCAGGGTCACGCCGCGCAGCGAACCGATCATGCCGCGGCCGTCGCGGCCGGGCGAAGCGCCAAAGGCGCCGTCGGTTCGCGTCGCCGAACGCGCCGCGCCGCCGTCGCCGCAACCCGCCCCGGCGATATCTTCGGCGGACCAGAACCTCGCCGAGATGGCGCAGCGGCTGGAGGCGGCATTGCGCCGGCCGGCCGCGGATCCCGTCGGCGCGCCGCCGGTCGCCCCCGAGCCGCCGCAAGTCCGCAGCCCGCCCCGCCCCGAACCGACGGCACCACCGGTTGCCCCCCCTCCACCGAAAACTGGCTTCGAGAATCTTGAAGACGAGATGGCATCATTGCTGGGCCGTCCAAAGACCCCTTCGTGAGATCGGCGTCAGTCCCGCGTAGAGTTTTATTTTTTGCCACACTGATAGCCGCCGGATCGCTGGCCGATCCGGCGTTCGCGCAAGACATCAGCATCAATCTCGGCCAGGGCAATGGCGGCGTCACCGAGCGCGCGATCCAGCTGATCGCGCTCTTGACCGTGCTGTCGATCGCGCCGTCGATCCTGATCATGATGACGTCGTTCACGCGGATCGTCGTCGTGCTATCGCTGCTGCGCACCGCGATGGGCACCGCAACCGCCCCGCCGAACTCGGTGATGATCGCGCTCGCGATGTTCCTGACTGCGTTCGTGATGGGCCCGGTGCTGCAGAAATCCTACGACGACGGCATCAAGCCGCTGATCGCCAACCAGATCAGCGTCGAGGAGGCGCTGCAGCGCGCCTCGATGCCGCTGCGCGGGTTCATGGAAAAGAACGTGCGTGAAAAGGATCTCAAGCTGTTCATCGACCTGTCGGGCGAGCCGCCGCCGGCCACCCCCGAGGACATGTCGCTGCGGATTCTGATGCCTGCGTTCATGATCTCCGAGCTGAAGCGTGCTTTCGAGATCGGCTTCCTGCTGTTCCTGCCGTTCCTGATCATCGATCTCGTGGTCGCCTCGGTGCTTATGTCGATGGGCATGATGATGTTGCCACCGGTCGTGGTGTCGCTGCCGTTCAAACTGATCTTCTTCGTTTTGGTCGACGGCTGGTCGCTGGTGGCGGGAAGCCTGGTGCAGAGCTACGGGGGTTGAGGTTCGTTTCGACGCCGGCCCTCCGGCGCAGCCCTGGCGCTTACCTGGCGGCGGTGGCGCGCTTCGATCCGACGATCGCCGGCAAGGAACCGGTCGGCGGATCGTCCCGGGCGATTTCCGGTGGCATTGTCGCCTTTGCGGTCGCGTCGGGAAACCGCGTTTTCATTTCACGCAGGAAGCCGTCGAGCGTATCGACGCTTGCCGCCATCTTGGCGATCGCTCCGAATTCTGCGCTGCTCGCGGCGGCCGGCTTGCTCGCGGTCTCGAACGCGGCACGGTCGGCGTCGCCGCTCATGAAGGGGGCATATTTCTCGCGAAAGCGCGCCATGCCGATGGCATCTTCCGCCAGCGCATAGCCGACCACGGCACGGATCACGTCGCTTTTCTCCACCGGGTTAAGCGGCCTGAAGTCGCGCCAGCGATCGCCGTAATACAATTCGATCTGCTCGGAGGCCTCGCGCCAGCGTCGCGACGCCCAATAGATGTCGGAGCGCAGCCGGATTGCTTCCCTGCCGCTGATGTTCGAGATGATGTCGAGCGCGAGATCATGACGGCCGACGTCGCTTTCCGCACGCGCCTCGAGCAGCAGCCGCTGCTGGCGCAGTTCGCCGGAAAGATCGGAAATCCGCGTGGTGCGCAGCGCTGCAATGGCGTGGTCCGGCTTGCGGCTGGTCAGGTAAACCATGGCGAGGCGCGCCGCTACCTGGGCCCGTGCCGCGCCCTCCAGCCGGTGATCGACCTGGTACTGCAGAAGCTCGCTCGCCTGGTCGAGCAGATCGACCGCGACCAGCCGATCCGCGAGGCGCCGGATCATTTCATCGCCGCGCCGCCCGATCGGGGTAAATTCACGGAACTCGTAAAACATCGCCAGCGCATCCACGGGTGGCAGATCGTCCCCCTTCGACCCCAGGAAGATCTGCGCAAACAAGGCCGCTGCCTCGTCCTGACCCTGTCGCGCGAGCTCGGAATTGGGCTCCAGCCTGGTCGCGGTCCGTACCGCCGCGAGCGATTCGGCAAACCGTCCCACATCGGAATAGAGGCGCGCCAGCATTTCCAGCGTCCTCACCTCGAGCCCGTCGCCGCGCCACATCGCCGAAAGCGTTTCGAGTTCGCGCAATGCGTCGGCCTGGCTGATTTCGTTGCGCTTCTGCTTCAGCGCAATCTGGTACAGTTTGGCTTCAGCGGCCGCGGCGCGATCTTCCGAGTCCACCGCCATCTTGTAGTCGCTCAACGCGTCCGCCTCGTGGCCGAGCGCTTCGGCGAGCCGGCCGCGCAACACCGAGGCCGCCGGCGTCTGCTCGGGCGAAAGCCCGATGATTTGCAGATCGCTGTCGCGTTTCGCCGCACCCGAATAGTCCCGGACCTCGATCG
>JBDTKD010000611.1:0-8470 GCA_039935515.1 Bradyrhizobium sp. | reverse complement strand
GCAAGCGGTGCGCGGCCAGTATGGCGCCGGCACGGTGCTGGGCAAGCCCGTGAATGCCTACCGGAACGAGCCGAACGTCGCGGTGGACTCCAACATCGAGACCTATGTCGCCATGCAGCTCGAAATCGACAATTGGCGCTGGGCCGGTGTGCCCTTCTACTTCCGGACCGGCAAGCACATGTCACAGCGTCTGACGGAGATCGCGATCCGCTTCAAGCAGGCGCCCTACACGGCGTTCCAGGACACCGCCGTCGATGCCTTGCGGCCCAACTGGCTGGTCCTCAGCATCGCGCCGGACGAGGGCATTTCCCTGCAGTTCGAGGTCAAGCGGCGTGGGCCGGTGGTTGACCTTGCCGCCGTGAAGATGGACTTCCACTACGATGACTGGTTCCCGAAAGAGCCGAATGTTGGATACGAGACGCTGCTCTACGACGTCATGATCGGCGACCAGACGCTGTTCATGCGCGCCGACATGGTGGAGCAATCCTGGCGCATCGTACAGCCGGTGCTCGACGCCTGGGCGGCGGAGAAGCCTGATTTTCCGAATTACGGCTCCGGCAGCGACGGTCCCAGGGCGGCCGACGAATTGTTGGCGTGCAGCGGAGAACGAACTTGGCGGCCGGTGATTCCTGCCACGGAGCGAAAGCAATGACGGCTCAGCATGATATTCGACTCTTTCTGGCCGATGTGGATGGGGCGCTGGTCACCAAGGAGAAGGTGCTGACCGAGGCGGCGAAAGCGGCTGTGCGGGAGCTGGATCAGGCCGGCATTGCATTCGCCATCACAAGCGGGCGACCGCCCCGGGGCATGAGCATGCTGATCGAGCCGCTCGGGCTGCGGACCGCGATAGCCGGCTTCAACGGCGGCGTGCTGGTCAATCCTGACCTGTCCGCTATCGAGAGCCACACGCTTGATCCCGCAGCAGCCGAGCAGGCCCTGAAGCTAATTCTCGACCAAGGGCTGGACGCCTGGATCTACACCGAAAAAGAATGGTTGATCCGGAACAAGGAGGCGCCGCATGTGGCGCGCGAGACGTGGACGGTAAGGTTTGACGCCAAGGTCGTGGCGTCCTTCACCGACGCGCACCTGGCGCACACGGTGAAGATCGTCGGCATCTCCGACGACCTTGACCTGGTCGCAGCCTGCGAAAAGGTGGTGCAAAACAATTTGGGTGAGAAGGCGAGCGCGGCGCGCTCGCAGCCGTACTATGTCGACGTGACGCATCCGAAAGCCAACAAGGGAACGGTCGTCGAAACGCTGTCCAAGCTCCTGAACATCCCGTCCGCGCAGATCGCCACCATGGGCGACATGCCCAATGACGTCCTCATGTTCCGTAAGAGTGGCTTTTCCATCGCGATGGGCAACTCTAGCGATGAGGTGAAGGCGCAAGCAAATGTGGTGACCGATAGCAACGAGAACGAGGGGTTTGCCAAAGCGGTGAGGAAGTTTGTTTTGCCGCCGACGAGCGCGCGGCAGTCGTGACAGAAGGGTCGCCGTACCGCGCGTCCCGCTGATGCTGGTGCGCCGCCAAGAAGGAGCATGTGATGCAAGGCGATCGCCGATCTCAGCCCGTTTGGTCCGCAGCCCTCGCGCACACCATAACCAAGCCGGTAATCGCCGTCGTCATGGGCGTTTCCGGATCCGGCAAAACCACGGTTGCGGCGTTGCTGGCAGCGGCGCTCGGCTGCCAATTCCAGGAGGGCGATGATCTTCACCCAGCCGCGAACGTAGAGAAAATGCACGGCGGCACGCCGCTTACGGATGCAGACCGGTTGCCTTGGCTGCGAAAAATCGCCGAGGAAATCGACGGTTGGCGCGCGCGCGGCGAATCCGGCGTGCTGACGTGCTCGGCGTTGAAGTGTTCTTACCGCGACATCATCATCGGCGATCGCGCGGACGTGAACCTAGTCTATCTCAAGGGATCACATGATCTCATCCATCGACGTATGGCAGCGAGGCACGAGCACTTCATGCCGGTGGCGCTGCTCGACAGTCAGTTCGCAACCTTGCAGGAGCCGACGCCGGATGAACATCCTATCACGGTCGAGGTTGGCGGAAGGCCGGCTGAGATAGCCGCCGAGATCGTGCATCGGCTGGAACGCCAGCAAAGCGGTGGTCACCGCAATGATCCCATATAGCGAGGAACAGCGTCATGACATCAATCGCTCCGGGTCACATGCCAACATCCAGCCAAAACGAAGAGCAACGAGGGGCGAAAAAAGCCTCTACCCGACGTATCCCCAGGCTACGCTGGAGCATCGGCGTCTTGCTCGGCGTCGGCGTCCTGATCAATTATTTCGACCGAATCAATCTTTCCGTGGCCGCGCCACAGTTAAAGCATGACTTCGGCCTGACCGACGGCGAACTCGGCTGGCTCTTTAGTGGCTTCTTCTGGTCCTACGCGCTGCTGCAAATTCCGACTGGTATGATCCTTGATCGCTTCGGCGTCACCAGCGTCAATCGCGTCAGCACATTTTTTTGGTCTCTCTTTTCCACCGTGACTGCTTTTGCCGGCGGATTCGGTAGTATCTTTGGTGCGCGCGTCCTGCTAGGTGTCGCCGAGGCTCCGGGCTTTCCGGCAAGTTCGAAGGCAACCGGTTACTGGTTCCCACGTCAGGAGCGGGCGTTTGCGACATCGATTTTCGATGCCGCGGCAAAATTCTCCAACGTGATCGGCGTGCCGCTGGTGGCGCTGGCCGTGGTGCATTTCGGCTGGCGTTGGGGATTTGGCATCACGGGCGCGCTGAGCTTCCTGTATTTCCTCGCCTTCGTGCTCGTCTACCGCGATCCCAGCCATCATCCGCGACTGAGCGCGGAGGAGCGTGAATACATCCGCGCAGGCGGAGCCACGGCGGAAGGCCCGGCGCAGAGCGGCGAGGTCGCCATGCTCGGCTGTCTCCTGCGCAACCGGAAGGTTTGGGGTCTGACCATCGGGTTCGCGGCTTATGGTTACTCGTTCTACCTGTTTCTGACCTGGCTGCCGAATTACCTCGTAGAGACCATGCACATGAGCATCCTGAAGTCCGCTGGCTACACCGCAATCCCCTGGGCTTGCGCCACGGTTGCCGACCTCGTCGTGGGCGGCTGGCTGATCGACCACTTAATCGCCCGAGGCTACAATGAAACGCCCGTACGCAAGACCGTGCTCGTGGGAGGCATGCTGCTCGGCCTTGCCGTGTTTGGTGCCACCCTTACCACCAGTCCCGTCTGGGCGGTTGTCTGGATCTCGATCGCGCTGAGCGGTTTGGCGGCGGCCGCGCCGGTGGGCTGGTCGATCCCATCGCTGATCGCGCCGCGGGGCGGCACCGGCACCATAGGCGGGATCATGAATTTTCTGAACAACCTAATGGGTGTCGTAGCACCGGTAACGACGGGATACATCGTCGGGCTTACGCACTCCTTCACCGGCGCATTCATGACGGCAGGTGTCGTTCTGATCGTCGGCATCATCGCATACGTCTTCCTCCTGGGTGAGTTGGATCCGATCTCGGATCCGCCGGCCAGAGGAGCTGTGGCCTCTGCGCAGGTTCGCAATCGATGACCGACGATACACAAGGCCGTATTGCTGTTTTTTCAGGAGCCGGGGATATGGAAGCTGCTAGTCTTGTCGGTCGTAAGCCAAGGGATTGGGTGCGAACGAGCGTGTCGGCCGATTCCCCAATCTCTGGTCGCGTCCTCTCGCGGTCCACGACCTCGGCAAGAAGGCAGGTGCGATACGCGCCGCTACGATCCGATCATCAAGGTTGACGACCCCACGATTGTAAATGCGTCGGGCAAGCGATCGAAGCGGCCACGAACTTCCTCATCGCCCGATCTGCAATCCCTGGACGGAGAATACGATGTCAGACACGTTGTCGGCCGAAATTCTTCAGAAGATGGACGCCTACTGGCGTGCGGCAAACTACCTGACCGTCGGTCAGATCTATCTGAAGAACAATCCTCTTCTCGAGGTTCCGCTTCGGTTGGAACATCTCAAAACCCGCCTGCTTGGTCACTGGGGCACCACGACCGGATTGAATTTCATCTACGTCCATCTCAATCGCCTGATCAAGCTCAATGACTTGGACATGATCTGCATTATTGGTCCGGGCCATGGCGGCCCGGGCATGGTGGCGCACACCTACCTGGAGGGATCCTATTCCGAGATCTATCCGAATATCGACCGCAGCCGGAATGGGATGCAGCGGTTGTTCCGCCAGTTCTCCTGGCCATACGGCATTCCCAGTCACGTCGCGCCGGAAACGCCAGGTTCGATCCACGAAGGCGGCGAACTCGGCTATTCGCTGGCCCACGCTTATGGAGCCGCGTTCGACAATCCGGACTTGATCGTCGCCTGTATCATCGGCGACGGCGAAGCTGAGACCGGGCCGCTGGCGGCGAGCTGGCACTCTAACAAATTCCTGAATCCGGCGCGCGACGGTGCGGTGTTGCCGATCCTGCACCTGAACGGGTTCAAGATCGCAAATCCCACAGTGCTTGCCAGGATCAGCCGACAGGAGCTGACGGATCTGCTGCACGGCTATGGCTACGAACCGCATTTTGTCGAGGGCGACGAGCCCGCCGCCGTGCACGAACTGCTCGCTACTGCGCTCGATCGCGTGCTTGCGGAGATCCGCCGCATTCAAAGCGCGGCGCGATCGGCTTCAGAAGCAGAAAACCCGGAGCGGCCGCGCTGGCCGATGATCGTATTCCAGACCCCGAAGGGCTGGACGGGCCCCAAATTCGTCGACGGCAAGCCGGTCGAGGGGACGTGGCGCGCCCATCAGGTGCCTATTGCCGACTTCAAGAACCCCGAGCACCTCAAGCAGCTCGAAGAGTGGATGCGGAGCTATCGCCCGCAAGAACTGTTCGATGAAGACGGCAAATTCCGCGAGGAACTTGCAGCGCTGGCGCCGACGGGTCACCGCCGCATGGGAACCAACCCGCACGCCAACGGAGGGGAGCTTCTGGTCCCGCTGTCGATGCCGCATTTCCGGGAATACGCTGTCGAAGTCACCAGCCCGGGGGGTGTCAAGGCTGAGGACACGCGCGTTCTCGGCAAGTTTTTGCGTGACGTGATGAAGCTGAATATGGGCTCCCAGAACTTCCGGCTATTCGGGCCGGACGAAACGGCCTCGAACCGTCTCGACGCTGTCTACGAAGCCAGCCCCAAGGAGTGGATGGCCAGGGTCGAAGATGTTGACGTTGACCTCAGCACCACAGGTCGCGTCATGGAAGTGCTGAGTGAGCACATGTGCGAGGGCTGGCTTGAAGGTTACCTGCTCACCGGGCGTCATGGCCTGTTCTCCTGCTACGAGGCGTTCATCCATATCGTCGACTCGATGTTCAATCAGCACGCTAAATGGCTGAAGACCACCAGGGACATTCCTTGGCGGAAGCCGATCGCTTCGCTCAACTATCTGCTTACCTCGCTGGTGTGGCGGCAGGATCACAACGGATTTTCACATCAGGATCCCGGCTTTATCGATCATGTCGCGAACAAAAGCTCCGATATTGTTCGGATCTATCTGGCGCCAGACGCCAATTGCCTGCTGTCCGTGGCCGATCACTGTCTCCGAAGCCGGGACTACGTAAACCTCATTATTGCGGGCAAGCAGCTGGAATGGCAGTGGCTCGATATCGAATCGGCCGCCCGTCATTGCGCTGCGGGAGCAGGTATCTGGCAGTGGGCGAGCAATGATGCGGGCGATCCAGATGTTGTTATGGCGTGCGCTGGCAATGTGCCAACCCTTGAGGCGCTCGCTGCGGTGACATTGCTGCGGGAATACGTGCCGGACATTCGCATCCGCGTCGTCAACGTGGTTGACCTGATGACGCTTCAGCCGCAGACGGAACACCCGCACGGGCTTGAAGACAGGGATTTCGACGAACTCTTCACGCGCGACAAGCCCGTGATATTCGCGTTTCACGGGTATCCGGGGATTATCCATCGGCTTACTTACCGGCGGCATAATCATGACAACATTCATGTGCGCGGTTACAAGGAAAAAGGTACAACGACCACACCGTTCGACATGGTGGTGCTCAATAATCTGGACCGCTACCAACTTGCCTTTGACGCCATCCGGCGCATCCCGCGGCTCGTCGATCAGGTGCAGAAGGCGAGCGAGCGCTATTGGACCATGATGGAGCGTCACAAGCTCTATGTCGGCGAGCATGGTGACGACATGCCGGAGGTCCGCGATTGGCGCTGGAGCTTGTGAGTTCGATCTTTCCGCCCGGTGCGACATGACAGACGCTGAACCAGAATTGACTATTCTCGCGCTGAACAGCGGCTCGTCCTCGCTCAAATTCGGAGTGTACCGCGTCGGATCTGCACGGACCGATGTTCTGCTCTCCGGAGAAGCCGAATCGGTCGGCGACAAGGAAGGTAAATTCTTCGCGCGGGATTCGCGCAACAATGTGTTGCTCTCTGAGGCCATCTCCATTCCCAGCCAACGGGAAGCGATCATTCGCATCGGAAGACTCCTTGCCGACTCCAAAATGCCGGCGCCGGTCGCGGTCGGGCATCGAATCGTGCACGGCGGACCAAAACTCCGGCGCCATTGCCTCATTGATGATGAGGTTCTACGGCAGCTTGAAGCGGCGACGGCGTTCGCGCCGCTCCATATTCCATCGGCGCTTTCGGTCATCCGCTTCGCGCGGGAACATTTTCCTGTGGCGACACAGGCTGCGTGCTTCGACACCGCCTTTCACGCCGAATTGGCGGAGGTTGCGCGGGTCCTTCCGATTCCCAAGGAATTGCAATCGGAGGGGATCCAACGCTACGGGTTTCATGGTCTATCGTGTGAATCGATCGTGCGTCAACTTGGGGACGATCTGCCCGATCGCCTGATCATCGCCCATCTCGGCCATGGTGCAAGCGTCACCGCGGTCAGAGCCGGTAAATCAATCGACACGAGCATGGGATTGACTCCGAGCGGCGGCGTGATCATGGGCACGCGTAGCGGCGATCTTGATCCAGGCGTTCTGGTCTATCTGATGCGTGAGAAGAAGCTCGATGCGGCCATGCTCGAAGAGCTGGTCGACGGTCGTTCCGGCCTTCTGGGAATTTCGGGCGTTGGCGGCGACATGCGACGCCTCCACCAAGCCGCGTCGTCAAACGCTGACGCGCGACTCGCTATTCAAATGTTCTGCTATTCCGTGCGCAAGCAGGTGGCCGCGATGATCGCTGCGCTTGATGGAGTCGACCTGGTCGTTTTCACCGGCGGCATCGGAGAAAATGATGAGGAGGTGCGCGCTGCGATCTGCCGCGGCTTATCCTGGATCGGCGTCAGCCTCGATGGGGCTAGGAATGTTTCCGCGAACAATCCCGTCAACGATTCCGCATCGCGCTGCCACGTGCGCGTTCTACCCTCGCAGGAGGACGAGCAGATTGCGCGGCACACCTGGGCCTTGTTGCCAAAGAGCCTCTCCTGACAGGACAGCCGCCCCGGACACGCTGCGTGGTCTTCTTCATCGTAACAACACGCCGCGCTACGAGAAGTTCTCGTCAACCGCTGGCGTCTACATTTTACCTGACCGTCATCTGCGCCGCGGTGACCTGGATAAGATGGACTAGCGGCGTTGGATAGACTCCAAGTCCAAACAGCATCAAGGTGAGCGCCGCCAGCGTCGCGCTGCCGACCATTGGGACGGCGCCAGCATAGGCGGCCGCGCCTTCGGGAGCGGGTGTGCAGATCGCGACGATAACTCGGAGATAGTAGAATAAGCCGATAATGCTGCCGACAATGAGGGCAATGACGGCCGGCCACATCGTGGCGCTAACCCCGGCAGCAATCGCGTAGAACTTACCAATAAAGCCCATTGTCAGCGGAATACCGGCGAGCGATAGCAGCATCCCGGCAAAGGCGCCGCCGAGCCATGGACGCTGCCAAATCAAGCCGCGATACGCATCGAGATCCTCGATCTCGGCCGCCGCGTTCGACGTGGAAAGCACTGTGATGATACCGAACGCCCCCACGGTCATCACCGCATAGGCGACCAAATAATAGGTTACGGCCTCAATCCGCAGCGCGCCGCCCGCGAGAAAAGCGACCAGTAGATAGCCCAGATGCGCAATCGACGAATAGGCCAGGATCCGCTTGATATTGTTCTGCAACAGGGCGAGCAGGTTGCCGACAAGAATCGAGGCGATGGCGACGATCTCGATCATCATCGGCACCGGACCGAAACCGTCGGCGTTGGCCGTAACAAAATAGCGCAGCAGTAGGGCGAACATCGCGCCCTTGGAAACGACGGCGACAAAGGCTGACACCGGAGCGGGCGCGCCCTCATAGACGTCAGGCGCCCACATGTGGAACGGCACGACCGACAATTTGAAGCCAATGCCGGTAAAGATAAGGGCGAGACCGGTTAGCCAGTAAAGGTCGGGTGAAGTCCCACCCGCCATGAGCAGCGCCGCGATCCGCGTGAATTCCAACGTTCCCAACCGCGCATAGATCAGCGCCATGCCGAACAACAGAAATGC
>JBDTKD010000610.1:0-3830 GCA_039935515.1 Bradyrhizobium sp. | reverse complement strand
GACTGCCGCCGCCGCCGGATAGACCACGCAGCCGATGACGCGGTTCGGATCGATATTCCTGGTGAGCACGCCGGAGGGATCGAGGCTTTCCAGCCGGTGGTTGTCGTACTTGCCGCCGAGTTTCTGGAAATACCACCACGGCAATCCGTTCTGCACGGTCAGCACGACGGTGTCGGGGCCGAGCAGCGAGTCGATATCGCGCACCACCTGTTCGAGGAAATGCGCCTTCACCGCCAGCACCACGATATCCTGCTTGCCGGCGTCAGTGGCCTTGTTGACGGCTTTTACCCTGGCCGTCTGCACCTTGCCATCATGCCATTCGAGCTTCAGTCCATTCTTCTGGATCGCGGCAAGATGGGCGCCCTGATCGATGACGGTGACATCCTCGCCCGCGAGCGCGAACCTCGCCGCCAGCAGGCCGCCGATCGCGCCCGCTCCGACCACGCAGATCTTCTTCTGCCGCGGCGGCGCGCCCAGCAGATACGGGCTCGGCAGCACCTGGTCGAACACATTGCCGAGGCTGCCGACGCCGTCGATGACGATCTCGACGGCGTTGTGGGCATCCCCCATGGTACCGGCGCCGAGCGAGGTGCCGCAGGCGATGATGTCGCCCGGCATCAGCGTCACGTCCCTGGAAATGGCCGCGACCAGCTTGTGCGGCGGGAAGAACATGTCGGCAACCGGATAGTTCTGCCGCTCCTTGCCGTTCAGGATGGTCCTGATCGACAGCTTCATCGGATCGAGGCCGGTCGCAATCACCGGACCGAACACGCCGAACGTGTCAAAACTCTTCGCGCGCGCCCATTGCTCGAACGATTTGTCCTTGCGCAAAAGGTCGACCGCGGTGACGTCGTTGACGCAGGTATAGCCGAATATGTATTCGCCGGCCTCGGCTTCCGAGACGTTGAAGCATTTCTTGCCGATGACGACGCCCAGTTCGCCCTCGTAGATGATCTTCCCGGCATAGGTTGCCGGTCGCTCGATCGGCCGGTTCGCGGGCCAATAGGCGTTCGGGGCCTTCAGGAACCAGAGCGGCTCTTTGGGTTCTTTGAAATCGTTCTTGGCGGCGAGCTGGTGGAAATTATTCCACAGGCAGATCATCTTCGAGGGATCACACGGCGTCAAAACCTGTACGTCGGAGAGTTTGACGGTCCGGCCGCTCGGCGTCGCGCCGGCGAACAGGTCGCCGCTGTGAACCGCAATGTTGTCGCCTTCCAGCGTGCCAAAGCCGGCTTCGCCGCCCTGCTCAAAGCGGATCCATTTTTCCATCTCACGACCTCCTGGGATCAAAGGCCGCGTCATTCGTTCGCGCGGCCGTCGGCGGATTGTACGCGCCACGCCGTTCCTCCCGCAATCATGCACCGCATCTTTGATGTGACATCACCGGTTCGTGTTGTGGTCCGGGAAGCCCGTCACAAAACAGAAGACGCCCCATTCGGAGCGCCTTCGTTTGCAGGACCGGAATGCCGGCGGGCAGGGCCGCCGCAACAATCACAGCGAATAGTACATATCGAACTCGACCGGGTGCGGCGTCATCTCGAACCGCGCGACTTCGGTCATCTTCAGTTCGATATAGCTGTCGATGAAATCGTCGTCGAACACGCCGCCATTCTTGAGGAAGGCGCGGTCCTTGTCGAGATTTTCCAGCGCCTCGCGCAGCGAGCCGCACACTGTCGGGATCGCCTTCAGTTCTTCCTTCGGCAGATCGTAGAGATCCTTGTCCATCGCAGGTCCGGGATCGAGCTTGTTCTTGACGCCGTCAAGACCGGCCATCAGCATCGCGGCGAAGCCGAGATAGGGATTGGCCATCGGATCCGGGAAGCGGACTTCGACCCGCTTGGCCTTCGGGTTCGAGGTATAGGGAATGCGGCAGGAGGCCGAGCGGTTGCGCGCGGAGTAGGCGAGCAGCACGGGGGCTTCATAGCCCGGGACCAGGCGCTTGTAGGAGTTGGTCGAGGGATTGGTGAAGGCGTTGATCGCCTTGGCGTGCTTGATGATGCCGGCGATATAGGACAGGCAGGTTTCGGAGAGGTCGGCATATTTGTTGCCGGCGAACACCGGCTTGCCGCCCTTCCAGATCGACTGGTGGCAGTGCATGCCCGAACCGTTGTCGCCGAAGATCGGCTTCGGCATGAAGGTGGCGGTCTTGCCGTAGATATGAGCGACCTGGTGGATGCAATATTTGTAGATCTGCATCTGGTCGGCCATCAGCGTCAGCGTGTCGAACTTCATGCCGAGTTCGTGCTGGGCGGAGGCGACTTCGTGGTGGTGCTTCTCGACCTTGACGCCCATCTTGGCCATCGCGCCCAGCATTTCCGAGCGCATGTCCTGCACCGAGTCCTGCGGCGGCACCGGGAAGTAGCCGCCCTTGGTGCGGATGCGGTGACCGAGGTTGCCGCCCTCATATTCGGTGGCCGAATTGGTCGGGAACTCGGAGGAGTCGAGCTTGAAACCAGTGCTGTAGGGGTCGGCGGAGAAGCGTACGTCGTCAAACACGAAGAATTCCGCTTCCGGCCCAAAGAACACGGTATCGCCGACGCCCATCGACTTGACCATGGCTTCGGCCTTCTTGGCCATGCCGCGCGGGTCGCGGTTGTACGGCTCGCCGGTGGTCGGCTCCAGCACGTCGCAGGTGATGACCATGGTGGTCTCGGCGAAGAACGGGTCGATCGTCGCCGTGATCGGGTCAGGCATCAGGCACATGTCAGATTCATTGATTGCCTTCCAGCCGGCGATCGACGAACCGTCGAACATCAAGCCCTCGGCGAAAGCATCGTCGTCGATCATGCCAACGTCAAAGGTCACGTGCTGCCACTTGCCGCGCGGATCGGTGAAACGCAGGTCGACGTATTTGACGTCGTTGTCCTTGATCGACTTCAGGACGTCTTTGGCGGTCTTCATGAATACCCCTTTTGGCTTACTGGTCGAGGTGATCTGGCCGCCGGCAGCGACCGTGGGTGATGCAATACAATCGAGGGAAGCCCAACACAATATCAGAGAATCATCAGGCCCGGCTCAGATGGCGTCCAGTCCGGTTTCCCCGGTTCGGATGCGAATGGCTTCCTCGACGTTGGACACGAAAATCTTGCCATCACCGATCCGGCCGGTCTGGGCCGCGCGGCGGATCGCGTCGATCGCCCTCTCGACCAGATCGTCCGAAATCACGATTTCGATTTTGACCTTGGGCAGGAAGTCCACGATGTACTCCGCGCCGCGATAGAGTTCGGCGTGACCCTTCTGCCGCCCGAAGCCCTTGGCTTCGGTGACGGTGATGCCCTGCAGGCCAACTTCCTGGAGTGCTTCCTTCACCTCGTCGAGCTTGAATGGTTTGATGATGGCTTCGATTTTCTTCACTGGGCGCCTCCCGGGCATTTCCGCGTTGCGCAGATGCGCAACTTGTTCGATCCTCTGGCCCGGAGAACCACCGGGCGCAGGCCTACACTGCCGGTTGAACCAGGCGATCCAGAGCCGGCTTCCTCAAAAGCAGGGTCTATGCCAAGTTGTTAGACTGCCTGATTTTGAAATGTTATCAGACTTTTAACAGGCATTCCTGGGGGGTAGATGGAAGGGTTTCCAAAACTGGCCGCCTATCGAATAGGCAAATAGCTTAATTGGCTTGCATTCGCCAGAGGGTTCGGCTGCACACAAACCGCAAGATGCCTCAGGATGAGGCGCCGGGATCGGGAATTTGGCATGGAAGTTCTCACCACTGTTGAGATGGAGCGCGCCGATCGGCTGACCATTGCCGCCGGTACCCCCGGCTTTGCCCTGATGCTGAGCGCAGGCCAGGCCGTCGCCGAAGCCGCCATGGACCTCGTGGAGCAGGGACC
>JBDTKD010000609.1:0-8160 GCA_039935515.1 Bradyrhizobium sp. | reverse complement strand
AGCGCCTGCGTGTCGACGGCGCCAATGCCAATGCGAACCTGCCGCGCCTTGCACGGCTGGCGGAGGTGTGGGAAAAGATCAACCGCGCCGCGCGCGATGCCGAAGCCTATAATCTCGAACGGAAACCACTGGTTTTCTCGGTGTTCGGGCTGCTTGCGGAAGCCACGCGGTAAATGCACCGCGGATTGTCCTCCCTGACAGATCGATTTGAGCAACGAAGGAATTTGGTGTGGCGACGGCCAGGAAGAAAACTCCCACAAGGCGAACAGCGAAGAAGGTTCGCAAATCGCGGCGCGCCAGCCAAGCCCCCGCCACGAAAAAGCGTGCCAGCAACGGCCAGCGTGCCGTGAGGAAGGCCAAGAAAAAGACCGGCAAAACGGCGAAGAAAGCAGCCGGGAAACCGGCCAAAAAGCGGTCGAAAAAGACCGGGGCCGGCAAGTCCGGCGCAACGCCGCGGCAAACCAAAATCGTCAAGAACACAGCGAAGAAGGCGGCCAGCGGTTCGAACAAGAAAGCCGCGCCCGCCGCCACTTCGGTTCAGCCGCGCGGCAAACTATATTATATCACGACCGCGATTGCGTATCCCAACGGCATGCCGCATATCGGCCACGCCTATGAGGCGATCGCCACCGATGCGCTGGCGCGCTTTCAGCGGCTCGACGGCAAGGATGTGTTTTTTCTCACCGGCACCGACGAGCACGGGCTGAAGATGATTCAGACCGCGCAGGGCGAAGGCATGACGCCGTCCGAACTCGCCGACCGCAACGCGGCCCGGTTCAAGGAAATGGATCAACGCCTGAACGTATCGTTCGACCGCTTCATCCGCACCTCGGAACCCGCGCATCACCGTTCGGTCCAGGTGATCTGGAACCGGATGCAGCAGAATGGCGACATCTACATCGACACCTATTCCGGCTGGTATTCGGTGCGCGACGAGGCCTATTACGCCGAGGAGGAAATCACGCTCGGTGAGGATGATATGCGCCGTGGCCCGCAGGGCACGCCGGTAGAGTGGGTTGAGGAAAAAAGCTATTTCTTCCGGCTGTCGGCCTATCAGGACCGACTGCTTGCGCTTTACAACGAGCAACCGGATTTTATCGGGCCGGATTCCCGCCGCAACGAGGTGATGAGCTTCGTGAAGGGCGGCCTGAAGGATCTGTCGATCTCCCGCACCACCTTCGACTGGGGCGTCAAGGTGCCGAACGATCCCAGCCACGTGATGTATGTGTGGGTCGACGCGCTGACCAATTATCTCACCGGCGTCGGCTTTCCCGACGAGCATGATGCGAACTGGCGCTACTGGCCGGCCGACGTGCATATCATCGGCAAGGACATCATCCGTTTCCACGCGGTGTTCTGGCCGGCCTTCCTGCTGTCGGCGGGCATCCCCGTGCAGAGGCGCGTCTACGCCCATGGCTTCCTGTTCAACAGGGGCGAGAAGATGTCGAAATCGGTCGGCAATGTCGTCGATCCCTTCAATCTGGCCGATCAATACGGCGTCGATCAGATGCGCTATTTCTTCCTGCGCGAGGTGCCGTTCGGCCAGGACGGCAGCTACAACCACGAAGCCATTGCCGCACGCATCAATGCCGATCTTGCCAATGATCTCGGCAATCTCGCGCAGCGTTCGCTGTCGATGATCGCCAAGCAGCATGGCGGCGTGCTGCCCGAGCCCGGCGCCTTCAGCGACAACGACCGGACCATCCTGGCCCAGGCCGATGGCATGATCGCGCTGGCACGAATGGCGATGAGCACCCAGCAGATCCATCATTGGCTGAACGCCGTGTGGGCCGTGGTGGCGGAAGCCAACCGCTATTTTGCGGGCGAGGCGCCATGGGCGCTGGCCAAGACCGACCCGCCGCGCCAGCGCACGGTGCTGTATGTCACCGCAGAAATCGTCAGGCAGGTCGCCATCCTGGTACAACCGGCGATGCCGGAGGCGTCGGCGAGACTGCTGGATATTCTCGGCATTGCCGCGGACGCGCGCAGCTTCGCGACGCTCGGCGGCGCCACGCGGATCATGCCCGGCACGACACTGCCGGCCCCGGTGCCGGTATTTCCGCGCTATATCGAACCGACCGCCGCCTGAACGATCCGAGCCATGTCTGAGTCGTCAGCAGAATAACCCGATTGACGGTAGTGCCTCAGTTTGAAAATTTGCCGGTCTTGATGGTCGCTCGTTTTCCTTCGGGTACTCAGCTATATATTATACTCAGCGCAAGCATGAGGATCATATGAGGCCTACGATGCCAAATAGTAAAAACGCCGGTGCCATGCTGCGGTATAGCCCGTACACTGCTGCAATCTTTGACGAAAATGGAACTGACCAAGGGCCGGTGAATATATCCAGCGCTCAAAACGACGAACAAGCGCGCGATCTCGCCAAGCGAAGGGGAATGAAATGGCTGGAGGAAAATGGATTGAATCAGGCAACCGTCCAGATTTACCGCCGAGGCCATAGCTTGCCTATTGTTGAGGTTCACACCGGAGACCCCGAAGACGAGTCGCGATGCCGAAGCCCGGGAAACGCGGGCCGTATAATAAGCAGGCGACATAAGTATCTCAACTGATGAAAAAATTCCTCGCATCTTATGATTACGGACAGGGCGGTATCTGGCTCTACATTGAGGCGGATAGCCCAAAGAAGATAACCGAAACATACCGCGACTTAACGGTCTACAAGGTGCCTCCGCCTTGGTGGACCGCCAGTATGGACGAGGCCGCCCAATCTCTACTGGACGACCCATTTTGGACTCATTGGCTTTCCAATCTCAAACGCTAGTCGCCGCCGCTTTAAACCGAGGCATTATCCGATTGACATTAGAACAGAGCAAGAACATTCTATGTCGTGAGCATGGATCGCCACGATGTCTATTTCCCCTGAACCCGCCCGACAGCCTGAACCGGACCCGTTGGAGATCGCGACCGACCAGGCGATATCGGCCTGTGACGGCGACCTGCGCGCAACAGTGCAGGCACTGATCGTGGCCAACGGCCTGCTCGAAGCCGAGCTGCGCGACCTTTATGCAGTTACCTCAAGCGGCTACGCACGCGGTCGCGTCAAGCGGTCAACGTCCGGGGGGTGCCGTGAGTGACTTGCCGGCGCCGTTGCAAATTGACGTACTGCGCGGCGAAATCGCCGACCTGTCGGCCGCTGTACACCAACTGAGGCGCTGCGGTCTCGACAGCGCATCCGCAGAACTCTTGATCGCGTGGAAACGCGCCGAACTGGAAGGGCTGATGCGAGAGCAGAGAACTGGGGCACGGTCCGACTTGGTACCATGACCGGTGACGCCGCCAAAGGCTACCGCCTTACTCTGGCCGGGCATGCGCTGGCGGTCACGGAATTGCAAGCGATCGCGGCCTGAACAAACGGGTAACCAACATGCCGAAACCGATGAAAGTCAAAATATTTATGGATACCTCGGCCAGCGTGATCGAAGAACAGATCAACGCATGGCTAGAGGGCGTTGGGGCCGCCTCGATCATAAAGACCGACACCGTCGTGACTGCCGTAGGCGAGAAGCCACAGGATGGAAAGTACCCCTGTATCGTGGTGACAGTCTGGTACGAGCCACCCCTAAATTAAATCCTCAGCTCGCCCCAGGCGGCCCGATGCCATTCCCATTCGCACCGCGCCGCTGCCCGCTACTGACCCGGCCTCGAAGCCTGCGACGCAACCGGAATGGCCTCCGAGGGCTGCCCCGAAACTGTCCGGACGGGCGCCTTGACCCCGGCCCCCGGCGCTGGCTACCAACAGGGGGAGGGGCTGTGGCCCCCGTGTGGCCCGGACCGAGGTAGCCACTGTCTCAGAGCGTCCCGGGGCTTCTCTCGCAAGGGTTTTGTGTTTCCTACCATGCTGATCGACAGCCATTGCCATCTCGATTTTCCGGAGTTCGCCGACGATCTCGACGCCCTGGTCGGTCGCGCCGCCGCCGCCGGGATCGGGCGTATCGTCACGATCTCGACCCGGGTGCGGCGGCTTGGCGCGCTGCTGGATATCACGGCTCGATTTCCCGATGCCTATTGCTCGGTCGGCACCCATCCGCATCAGGCCGACGAGGAAGACGGCATTCCCGCCAGCGAGCTGGTTGAGCTGACCAGCCATCCCAAGGTCGTGGCGCTGGGCGAAGCAGGCCTCGACTATTTCTATCAGCACGGCTCGCGCGAAGCGCAGGAACGGGGCTTCCGTACCCACATCGCGGCGGCCCGCGCCACCGGCCTGCCGCTGGTCATCCATACAAGGGACGCCGACGAGGATTGCGGCCGCATCCTCGAGGACGAAATGACCAAAGGCGCGTTTCGCGCGGTCCTGCACTGCTACACCGGGGGACGCGAACTCGCGATGAAGGCCATTGCGCTCGGTCTTTCGATTTCGTTCACGGGAATTCTGACCTTCAAGAAATCGCAGGCGCTGCGCGATCTCGCGGCCGAGCTGCCGGCGGATCGCATCATGGTGGAAACCGACGCGCCGTATCTGGCGCCGGGCAAGTTTCGCGGCAAGCGCAACGAGCCGAGCTACGTGGTGGAAATCGCCAAGGTGCTGGCGGAAACGCGCGGGGTTTCGCTCGAGGAGATTTCCCGCCAAACCACGGCAAATTTCTTTCGCCTGTTCAGCAAAGTGCCGGCTGCGGATCCGCCGGCATGACGCTGACGCTCACGATTCTCGGCTGCGGATCCTCAGCCGGCGTTCCGCGCCCCGCGCTGGGCTGGGGCGCGTGCGATCCCGCCAACCCGAAAAACCGGCGCCGCCGCTGTTCGCTGCTGGTGGAGCGGGCATCGGATCGCGGCGTGACCCGGATCGTGATCGATACCTCGCCCGATCTGCGCGAGCAGTTGATCGACGCCGAGGTCGATCATATCGATGCGGTATTCCTCACCCATGAGCACGCCGATCAGACCCACGGCATCGACGATCTCCGCTCCGTCGTGCTGCATCAGCGCCGGCGCATCCCGGTCTATCTCAATCGATCGACTGCCGATCATATCGTGCTGCGGTTTTCATACTGCTTCGTCTCGCCGCCCGGCAGCGACTATCCGCCGATCCTCGACAATCTTCCGATCGAAGCCGGCGAAAGCCGCACCGTCGAAGGGAAGGGCGGTCCGGTCACGCTGTCGGCCTTCATTCTACAGCACGGCCAGATTCCGGCGCTCGGTTACCGGATCGGCGACGCTGCCTATACGCCCGACGTCAGCGACATTCCGCCCGAGAGCTGGCATCATCTGGAAAACCTCGAGCTCTGGATCATCGACGGGCTGCGCTATGCCGGGCATCCCAGCCATTTCAGCGTCAACGACGCGCTGTCCTGGATCGAGCGCTTCCAGCCGCGCCGCGCGGTCATCACCAACATGCATTCCGACCTCGATTACGAGGTGCTGCGGCAGAGCCTGCCGCCGGACATCATTCCCGCCTATGACGGCATGCGGCTGACGCTGGAACGGACGGGCTAGACACCGTGGCTTCATCCTTCGAGACGCGCGCAAGCGCGCTCCTCAGGATGAGGTATGGCAGACGGGATGCAATAACCCTCATGGTGAGGAGCGCGGCAACGCCGCGCGTCTCGAACCATCAGACCTCAGATACACCTCATCCCGGCTCAAAGCCTTTCGATTTGAACACGGAAGCCGCGATCGGTCCCTTCAGAAACAGGATCAGCGACTTCGCCGCCTCCGGCACCTTGCTGCCGGCTCCGATTCCGGCGGTGAAGACCGTCATGCTCGCGAACTCACCCGGTAACGGCCCGACCAATTGCGCGCCCGGCACCGGCAGGATCTCCGAGCCCTGCGCGACACCGATTTCGGCTACGCCTTTGGCGACGACTTCGGCGGACTGGGCCCCCGGTACGAGGATGGTCTTGGACTTCAATTGCTCGGCGATCCCGAGTCGATCGACGACATGCGCGAAATAGACCCCGCTGGCGCCGCCCTTGGCCGGGTCCGCATAGACGATCATCTTGGCATCGAGCAGCGTGCGCTTCAGGGCGTCGACCGAACTGATGTCCGGCTTTGCCGCACCCGCGCGTGCGGCCACCGCAACCGGTGTACCCGCGACATTCGCGACGCTGCCGGGCGCAAACTTGTCCTGCTTCTCGAGGTCGTCCATCGCCGGTCGCGACAGGATGACAACGTCGGCGGTTTCGCCTGCAATCATGCGTTTCTTGATATCGGCGATCAGGCTGTAGCCAATCTTGAGTTTGTTTCCGGTCGCGCGCTCGAATTGCGGAGCAATTTCGTCCAATGCCGAAGTCAGCGCTACCGACGTCAGCACCTTGACCTCGGCGGGCTCCGCGGCAGCAGCTTCGTGCGCTGCGATCGAACAAATCAGCAATCCTCCCGTCACCGCCAGCGCAAATCGCGTTGCAGATGATTTTCCCACCATGGTGTTTCTCTCCCGTGCAGCAGGCTTGTCGGTGCGGCTGAAAGCAAAGCCTATCACTTTGTGACGGGGCGGCGAGCGATAAATGCCGCGCACTCGCATCGCCATCCCGGATTGCGCTGCGCTCCATCCGGGCTACGGCCACCAAATCGGGGCGCGGCCTCAGGCCGATATCGCCTTGGCCGAATCCACCCGGTTGCGCAGCAGGAATTTCTGGATCTTGCCGGTCGAGGTCTTGGGGATCGTTCCGAATATCACCGCCTTCGGCGTCTTGAAACCCGACATGTGACCGCGGCAGAACGCGATGATCTCCGCCTCGGTCGCACGGGCGTTGTCCTTCAGCTCGACGAACGCACAGGGCACTTCGCCCCATTTTGAATCGGGCTTTGCCACCACGGCGGCGAACAGCACCGCGGGATGACGGTAGAGCACGTCCTCGACCTCGACCGAGGAGATATTTTCGCCGCCGGAAATGATGATGTCCTTGGAACGATCCTTGATGATGACATAGCCGTGTTCATCGAGCACGCCGAGATCGCCGGTGTGAAACCAGCCGCCGGCAAACGCTTCCGCGGTGGCTTTCTCGTTCTTGAGATAGCCCTTCATCACGATGTTGCCGCGAAACATCACCTCGCCGATGGTTTCGCCGTCGCGCGGCACCTCGCGCATGGTTTCCGGATCGATCACCGTGACCGATTCCTGCAGCGGATAGGAAACGCCCTGGCGGCGCTTCAACTGGGCGCGCTGCTCGGCGGGCAACTCGTCCCAACCGGGCTGCTCCGCACACACCGACGCCGGACCATAGACCTCGGTCAGACCATAAACATGGCTGAGCTTGATCCCGATCCGCTCGGCACCTTCGAGCACCGCAACCGGCGGCGCTGCGCCCGCGATCAGCCCGACGACAGGTCGCGGGCTCGGAGCTTTGGGCGCGTCGGGCGCGTTGATCAGCGTGTTGTAGACGATCGGCGCGCCGCACATGTGGGTGACACCATGTTTTCCGATCAACTCAAAAACCTTCGCAGGATCCACCTTGCGCAGGCAGACGTTGATGCCCGCAGCCGCCGCGATGGTCCACGGAAAACACCAGCCGTTGCAGTGGAACATCGGCAGCGTCCAGAGATAGACCGGATGCTGGCCGAGGTTGCCGGCAAGGATGTTGCTGACGGCGTTGAGGTAGGCACCGCGATGATGGGTGACGACGCCCTTGGGATTGCCCGTGGTGCCGGAAGTGTAACTCAGCGCGATCGCGTCCCACTCGTCGCGCGGCGGTCGCGCGATGAAGCCCGGACCGCCTTGCGACAGTGCCTCTTCATATTCGATGTCGCCGATGCGCCGGCCGCCGCCAAAGGCGCTGTCGTCGACGTCGACAACAAACGGCTTCGGTCCCGTCATCAAAGTGAGCGCCTCGGCGATGACGCCGGCAAATTCCGGATCGACCAGAATGAGTTTGGCGCCGCCATGATCGAGCTGAAACGCGATCGACGGGGCATCGAGGCGGATGTTCAGCGCGTTCAGCACCGCGCCCGCGATCGGGACCGCAAAATGCACCTCGTTCATGGCCGGAATGTTCGGCAGCATCGCCGCGACGGTATCGCCGGGACCGATGTTGCGGCTGGCAAGGTACGACGCCAGCCGATGGCAGCGCGCCTGGGTTTCCGACCAGGTGAAGACGCGGTCCTCATAGACCGTTCTGATATGGTCGGGATAGACCGCCGCCGTGCGCGCCAGAAAGCTCAATGGGCTGAGCGCAACGAAGTTGGCCGGGGTCCTGTCCAGCCCGG
>JBDTKD010000608.1:0-3448 GCA_039935515.1 Bradyrhizobium sp. | reverse complement strand
CGACAATGCTGCCGAGCGCGACGGAAATATAGGAACCGGCCGTATCCCACAATTTTTGCCACCAAGCGGAACGACGTGTACGCGGAAGCGGATGGTTCTCGACCTGTTTGTCTGCCGACGGGTTCGGTGAAACCTTATCCTGCACTGCCGAACCTCCCTTTATCCGAAAGCGTGGAGGCCGGCGGCAAAGCCGACTGCGACGGCAAGAAGACAAAGAGATAGCGAGAGCACTAGATTCCAGACCGCGAGCGATAGCTCGCTGTCGCGAGCGAGGGACAAAGTCTGAAGGCTAAACGAGGACACCGTTGTGTAGCATCCCAGGAATCCAGTGACAGCAAATTGCCACGGTCTAGCGGCCGCGAAAGCCCCGTGGCCTGCAGCCGACGCCGCAAGTACGCCAATAAAAAGCGCGCCGCTCACGTTGGTGACCATTGTTCCCCAGGGAAACGTCTCCCCGACACGTCGCGCAACAAATCCGGACAGCCAGAACCTTGCCATCCCGCCGAGAACACTGCCCAGAGAAACCCAGATCATTCCATCGATAGTATCCACCGCATGCCTCGACTTGTTTTCCGATTTACGCGCCGTTCAAACTGGAGGCCAGCGCGCGCTTCGTCGTCATTTTCGCGTGCCGCCTGTTTTATAATTTCATTCACGTGGCGACCGCTCCAGATCCATTGAGCAACATATGAACCCGTGCAACGCCCATGCCGGTCGACTGCCATATGGCTGCTACCAAAACCATCACACTCAATAAAATGAAGGCAGCCATTTGTTCGGCTGCGCCAACGCCCAATTGCTCCAAACCGATATAAATCCCTCCAAAAAGCAAAAAAGCGAGCGTCCACCCATCGGCCCAACGCTTATGCAGCTTGATGATGCGAATCCTCTCTGAGTTCATGTTCTCATCCTTCGCTCGTCGATTGATGCTAAGAAGGTCGCTTTCAACGTGGCAGGAAGCATGATCGCATTGTCATTTGCATTTTCTCTGCCAAGAATCATCTCAACAACAAACACACCTTGCTGGCAGCGCACACCGTCTCCTGGCTTGCGCACGACGCTGTTACTTGACTTCGCGTTGAGACAGAGAAGGAGGCCTGAGCGGCACATCGCCATGGCTTAACCCCCGCATTCTCGACGCGGCAGGAGTCATCAGCCCTTATCAGGCGGTTTTGGGGAACCCCTTCCCCTTGGACAGGAAAATACTAGACGATGTCTACCGGGGGATCAATATCAACCCGCCGACACCTGACCGCTCTTCGGCGACTGTACACCTAACGGCTAGCGCCGCGCTAAGGTTCCGCAAAAACCCTCCGCATCCAGGCCGAGATTTGGATGTTCGAAAAGGTATGCCCTCGTCCGAGTACCAGCAATTCGCAAGATCGCGTATGTCACCGCATCTAATTGGCAGCTCGCCTGCTATGTTGAACGGCAACCGAAGGGATTTTCCGCCATGACCTTGCTCATTCAGCGTTATGCACGTCCGATCGGGATGCTTGCCGTTGTTGCGATGTGCGCGGCATGGGGAGCGGTAGCGGCGGCCGCGCAGGACGCCAGGGCACCGGACTATGAGGCCATCGTCGCGGCGCCCGACCGCAGCGATGCGGACCGGCAGACCGACCAGCGCCGCCAGCCGGCCAAAATGCTGGCTTTTGCCGGCGCGAGGCCGGGAATGAAGGTGCTGGATATGGAGGCGAGCGGCGGCTACAGCACGGAGCTGCTGGCGCGCGCGGTGGCGCCGACCGGCGTGGTGTACGCGCAGGATTCGGCCGCGCTGATCGAGCGCTTCGTCAAGGACAAGTTCGATATCCGCGCCCAGAAACCCGCCATGAAGAACGTCGTGCATGTGATCCGGAATTACGACGATCCGATCCCGCCCGAAATCAGCGGGCTCGATCTGATCACGTTTTTCTTCGCCTATCACGACATGACCTACATGCCGGTCGACCGCGTCGAGATGAACCGGAAGATGTTCGCCGCGCTGAAACCCGGGGGCTTCCTCATCATCGCCGATCATTCGGCGCGCGCCGGCGACGGCGCGACGGTGGGCAAGACGCTGCATCGCATCGAGGAAAGCACGCTGCGCCAGGAGATCGAGGCGGCTGGCTTCAGGCTCGCCGACCAGGCCGATTTCCTGCGCCATCCCGCCGATCCGCGCGATGCGCCGGTATTTCATCCGCAGACGCCTGTCGATGAGTTCGTGCTCAAATATCAAAAACCGATGTGAGGCGCCGCGAACGCCCGGCATGGCAACCGGCCGCGCCACGGTGTTGAGCGTTCGGGACCTCGCCAAGAGCTATCGCTCCGGCGGGGAGCAGACCGCAGTGCTGCGCGGGGTAAACCTCAGCGTCGCCGCCGGCGAGCGCGTTGCGCTGACCGGGGAGTCCGGCAGCGGCAAAAGCACGCTGCTGCACCTGATCGCCGGACTGGACCGCGCCGACAGCGGCGAGGTCAGGCTCGCCGATATTTCAGTCTCCGAACTGTCAGATGCCGGCCGCGCCGAATTGCGGCGCGACCGGCTGGGATTGGTGTTTCAGCAGTTCAACCTGATCCCGAGCCTGAACGTCCGGGATAACCTCGCCTTCCAGGCCCGTATAGCCGGCCGGCATGATGCCCCCTGGCAGGCCGAACTCGTGGAGCGGCTCGGGCTGGGCGGCTTGCTCGGCCGCTACCCCGAACAATTGTCCGGCGGCCAGCAGCAACGGGTTGCGATCGGTCGCGCGCTGGCGGTGAAACCACTGCTTGTGCTCGCCGACGAACCCACCGGCAATCTCGACGAAGCGACCGCGGACGACGTTCTCGCGCTGGCCTGCGACCTGGTATCGCGAACGGGATGCGGCTTCCTGATGGTGACCCATAGCGCACGGCTCGCCGCCACGCTCGACCGCCAGGTCAATCTCAGCGCGGGACGGATCGCGTGAGGCGCGCCATCTGGATATCGGCGGTTCTGCTCAGCCATTGGCGGCGGCACCCGATGCAGCTTGCGACCTTGCTGATCGGAGTGATTTCCGCGACCGCGCTGTGGAGTGGCGTGCAGGCGCTGAACCGCGAGGCACGCGCCAGTTACGACCGCGCCGCCGCCACCTTCGGCGGCACCCGGACCGCGATGCTGGTCGGCCGTCACGGCGCGACCTTGCCGCAGCGGCTTTTTGTCGACCTGCGTCGCGCCGGCTGGCCGGTGTCGCCGGTTCTCGAAGGGCGGGTGCAGGTCGGCGGGCGGTCATATCGGCTGCTGGGTATCGAGCCGATCACGCTGCCAACCGAAGTCGGCCATGCGCCGGCGGTCGGCGGAGCCGATCTGCAATCGTTCATCACGCCGCCGGGACAGACGCTGGTGGCGCCCGAAACGCTCTCCGAACTCAATCTGGCGGCAGGCGCGTCACCGGAGGCGAGCGGCGGCGCATCGCTGCCGCCGCTCCGCGTGCAGCCTCAAATGGTGCCGGACGTG
>JBDTKD010000607.1:0-5699 GCA_039935515.1 Bradyrhizobium sp. | reverse complement strand
CCGGAGAACCGGATTCCGGCTGGATTTCGGCCGCCATCATCCCCTTGGAGCCGGGCCCGAACCGCACCAGCACGAACTGGCCGGGGCGCAGCTCGGTCATGCCGAAGCGGCGCAATGTTTCCATGTGGACAAAAATGTCCGGCGTCCCCTCGCCGCAGGTCAGGAAGCCGAAGCCGCGCAGCCGATTGAACCACTTGACCTGCGCCCGCTCCAATCCGCTGGTCGGGGTGACGCTGACGTGGGTCCGCGGCGGCAGCATCTGCGCCGGATGGATCGCGGTCGACTCGTCCATCGAAAGGATTCGGAATGCCTGATAGCCCTTCGCCCGCTGCACACATTCGCAGACCAGACGCGCGCCTTCGTAGGCGGTCTGATAGCCGTCGCGCCGCAACACAGTGACATGCAGCAGCACATCGGGCCAGCCATTGTCGGGCACGATAAAGCCGTAGCCCTTTGATGCATCGAACCATTTGATGACGCCGGTGATTTCGACGAGGGTCGCGGCGGCCTCGCCGAGGCCGGTCAGCGCATCGATAGCCGGGTCGCGCCCATCGCCACCCGGAAACTCGCTCGCTCCAAGCCTGTCTTGGCCAAGACGATTCGGCCCCGCTCCACCTGACGGCGGCACACCGAACTTCTTGGACTCAAATCCGTCCGACCCCATGACCCCGGACTCCACACCTTAATTGACAGCCCGTCATTGTTGCGACGAACCGCGCACACCCGCCCGACCACAACTAATTCACGATGACGCCACGCGAATCTCACGAATCAAAAGATAACACTCCCGCTTGCCGCGCATAGAAAAAAAACGAATCCCTCGAAAGCTATGAACAGCCTTGCGCGGCGGCGAATCAACCGGACATCAATTGCCGACGAATGGCCCCAGTGCCTCCCCAATGTCGTTTCGGATCACCAAATCGGCGATATCGTCCTGTTCGGTGGCCTCATTATTGATGATTACCAGCCTTGCCCCGCGGTTTTTGGCCATCAAGGGGAAGCCTGCGGCCGGCCAGACCACCAGCGACGAACCTATCGCAAGGAAAAGGTCGCACTGCTGGGCGAGTTCGGTGGCACGGCGCATGGCGTCTTCCGGCATCGCCTGCCCGAACGAGATGGTAGCGGTCTTGACCGGCTCGTCGCAGACGGTGCAGTCGGGGGCTCCGCCGGTCGCTTCGAAGCGCCGCCTGACCCAGGGAAGATCGTAAGCCTGTCCGCAACCGATGCAGCGGGCATAGGTGGTGTTGCCATGCAACTCGACGACATGCTCCGCCGAAAAACCCGACGCCTGATGCAGGTTGTCGATGTTCTGGGTGACGATCGCAGGAATTTTGCCGGCCCGGTACAGCGAGGCGAGCGCAAGGTGACCGCGTCCCGGCCGCGCGGTAGCGAAGGTCGGTTCCATCGCAAAGCGCCGGCGCCATGACTCGTTCCGCGCATCGGTGCTCGCGACGAATTCATCGAACGGAATCGGGCGGTTGCGGGTCCACAATCCGCCCGGAGATCGAAAATCCGGAATGCCGCATTCGGTCGAAATGCCGGCGCCGGTGAAGGGCACGATAGTGGCGGCAGCGGCAATCATGCCGCCAAGCTGTTCCACGCCGGTGCCAAGATCCGATGCAATCACGGGGAGACGATCTGCAAGATGGGCCGCACTGATTATAGCACGGCCGTGCGGATTGCCACCTCGCTTTGCCCGTTGGAATGGCGCCGCTTCCGGCGCCATGGTCACGCGGCCACGGCGACCGCTGGCTTGATCTCGTCGATGTTCGTGTCGTTCTTCTTCTCGAAGGCTTTGCTGGTCTTCGCCACCGGCGCACCAGCGGGTGATTTTCGCACCGCTTTGCCGTACTGCGACAGCCTTTCCAGCTCAGCCTCGAGTTCAACCTGCCTCGCTGCGACCTTTTCGAGCAATTTTTCGGTTACATCGTCGCGCAACGCGGCGAGCTGTTCGATGTTCAACGAATCCAGATCGATCTTTGCCATGCGGACCTCCCGTTTGCTTTTGGCTAACGGGAAGGCGCGCAAGCCACAAGCATGTTGCAAAGCTTATCCACCGCGAACCACTCGCTTCGACGGCGTCACCGCATTCACGCCCCATTCGCGATCCCCAATGAACGCTCGGCAAGAATCAAAAAGGACGGCGATGACCAAACAGGAAGACAATCTTGCGCGCGAGCGGAAGGAAATCGCCGCACGGGTCGCCAGCTTCAAGGCGACCCAGGAAAAATTCAGACGTGAGCGCGAGGAATATTTTGTAACCACGCTGGAAAATGCCCGCAACGGAACCGACGGCAAATCCTGCTGGTCCTGACCCGGCTCGAGGCGGTGCACGCGCATCGCGGCGCCGCGCAAGAAAAAGCCCGGAACCGTATTCCGGGCTTTTTTGAGTTACCAGCGGCGCCAGTGGTGGTAGTGCCGATAGTGCCGATAGTGGGGATAATAAGCGTAGGATCCGTAGGCCGGAGCATAGTAGCGCGGACGATCGTAACCGTAGTAACCGTAGCCCGGGCCATAGCCATAGCCATAAGGCCCATAGGCTCCCGCCGCTCCAGCCGCCAGCGCACCTGCGGCAAGACCGAAAGCCAGTCCCGGCCCGATTCCTCGCGCCTGCGCTGGCGCCGCCGCAGTCAGGGCGGTGGCCCCCACCGTGGCGACCGTTGCCAGAATTGCCAATGTCTTCTTCATGCGCATCTCCTCCAATGAGAACTGCAAGATAACGCGAATGTTTTCCAATGGTTGCAGGGAACCCGGCGTTGCGAAACGGAAATACGAAGTTAACGCGCGGAAAAGACACCGCTTTCCCGAACGCCGGGCATGCCCCACCCAGCAAGACACTGCCGCTTGCAATATTATGCTGGTATTGCTTGCCCAGACCGGCCGGGCGGTGGCGTTTCCCGACGCCCATCACAATGGACTTCAATCGTTCGTGCCCCGAGGGAGCGGCAGCATCTTCGATGAAGAACGGGCTTTATTCGGTTCACGTGTACATGCTCGACGGCGTCAAGGGCCGCGACAACGGCGTGCTCATTCTCAGGGACGGTACGATGATCGGTGGCGGCCCGTATTTCTGGTCGTCCGGCTCCTATACCGTCGGCAATGGCACCTGGAAGGGCCATCTGCGCACCAACCAGCACACCCGTTTTGCGGATCCCTTCGTGCGACCGCTGTTGGGCGGGCAGGAAGTCACCAGCGGTTTCTCCGGGACATTCGCCGACGACCGGGCCGAAGTGTTCGGAACCACCCTCGCCGGCAACCGAAGCTTGAGCTTTCGCGCCACCCTGAAGATACTCGTCAAGGGCTGATGCGTTGCGCGGCCCGACGACCACGCGCGCCAGGCCCTGCCCTTTGGGGTATTTTGCTGCTATTGAATGCCCTGACCCGCCTAACCCAAATCAAATCTGCAAATGCAGTCAGGGAGCCAGAAAACATGCGCTATCTCCACACCATGCTGCGCGTTCGCAATCTCGATGCCGCGCTGAAATTCTATCAGGATGCGCTGGGATTGAAGGAGGTCCGGCGCGTCGACAACGACAAGGCGAAATTCACGCTGGTGTTCCTGTGCGCGGCCGAGGATGAAGGCCTGCTGAAGCAGGCGAAGGGACGCGGCGCGCCGCTGGTCGAACTCACCTATAATTGGGACGAGGAAAAATACGGTGAGGATCGCTATTTCGGCCACCTCGCCTATGAGGTCGATGACATCTATGCGACCTGCGATCGGCTGATGAAGCTCGGCATCACCATCAACCGTCCGCCGCGCGACGGCCAGATGGCCTTCGTCCGCTCGCCCGACCTGCATTCGATCGAGCTGTTGCAGAAGGGTGATGCGAAGCCGCCGGCGGAACCGTGGACGTCGATGCCCAACACCGGACATTGGTGAGGCATTGTCTGCGACTCTCGCGGGTCGCGGCGTGGAATAAATCCGATGTCCGTTCCTCGCTCTGGAACCCAACGCCCGCCGCCGCGTTTCTCTGTCCATGAGGAATTAAAGGAGGCGAACATGGGACGAGGACTTCTGCTCTGGCTGATCGGCGTGCCGATTCCGGTAATTATTCTGTTGTGGTTTTTCTTCGGCCGCTAATAGTTGCGTCTACTGTAATTGTCGTGAGGCGGGTTCCGTCAAGGTTTGACGGCGCCCGATTTTTTGAGCGGGCCGCCGGCGAAATCCGCCGGTGGGCCGCGCTTTTTCGCCGATATTCCGCTATGACCCGTGGAACCAACGGATATCGGGGATAAACACGTGCCGGACAACAGCGGACAAATCACCATTTGGGGCCGGGCCAATTCGGTCAATGTTCAGAAAGTGCTGTGGTGTCTGCGCGAACTCGATCTCGCCTATGCACGCATCGATGCCGGCATGGCGTTCGGCCGCAACCATGAGCCCGATTATCTCGCCATGAATCCCAACGGCCGGGTGCCGACGCTGGTGGATAGCGATTTCGTGCTCTGGGAATCGAATTCGATCATGCGCTATTTAGCGCTTGCCTATCGACCGCAATCAACACTCTATCCGCCGGCGCCGAGGCGTCGCGCCGCCGTCGACCGATGGCTGGACTGGACCCTTTCGACCATGCAGCCGGTCGATCGTCCGGTGTTCTGGGCGCTGGTGCGAACGCCGGTCGAACAGCGCGACATGGCCGCAATCCAGCGCGATGTCGATACCGAAGCCGAGCAATGGCGGATCGTCGATGCGCAATTGGCAAGCCGCCGCTTCCTCGAGGGCGACGATTTCACGCTGGCGGACATTGCGCTCGGCGCTTATGCGCGGCGCTGGCTCGGGGTCGAGGGCGTCCACAAGCCGCATCTGGCGCATCTCGAACGCTGGTTCGCGCAGTTTGCCGGGCGCCCCGGATTTCAACAATTCATCGCGCCGCCGATGTCATAGTGCCTGATGTCATAGCGTGCCCGATGTCATCGCGCGCTCAACGTGAACCGCCTGCCCTGATTTCGATACTGCCGCCGACCTTGACGCAGGTGCCGGTGCCGTCGATTTTCACAAACCCCGGACCGTAGGCTGCGCACGAATTGCCGGCGCCGGCATCGCGTTTCAGCGGCAGCAGCCTCTCCCGGGCCGGGGTCGGGTCCGGCTTCTGTCGGCTGGGTTGTTCGGCCGCTGCGGTCGAGGCCGGCAGCGTCACAGCGACGATCGCAAGCAGGATGTTTCGCATTGCGTCTTTTATCGCGGCAAAGCCGATTTTGCTAGCGGACGAACTTGACGCCGAACGACTTTCCGCGGTGCCAGACCACTTCGCAGTTGCGCCCAGTGCGCGCGTCGCGGGCGAATGCCAGCCGGAACCGGCCGGACAACACGCTGGAATCCTCGAGCGTGATCTTGGCGCCCGCGCTCGAGATATCCTGTACCACGCACTGGCGGGCCGCGAAGCCACCGTCGAGGGTGATCCACCCGGGTTGACGCAGCGATTTGCGCGCTTCCCGCTTCTTGCTTGCTCCGACCATTGCATTCGCTCCCTGAAGCCCGCTTCCTACCTCACCGGGCTTTAGAAACCGTTGAGACCCGGAACAATCCAGCCTAAGGGCGCGGCGAAGCCGGCATTTTATAGCATTTTCGAGCGAAGTGGGTGCCGGTTCGCGTGAAGAAAACGCGTCAAAACAAGAAAGACTAAAGCCCGGTTCTGATTCAATCAGAACCGAACAGGCTTTGGGCCGTCCTGGCGCGGATCCCGGTGGCTTGCCCGGCC
>JBDTKD010000606.1:0-20422 GCA_039935515.1 Bradyrhizobium sp. | reverse complement strand
CGACGTGATCAGCCGGTCGCCGCTGCTTTCGCGCGCCATCGGCGCGATCGAGAGCGGCATGTTCTCGCCCGACGATCCCAGCCGGTTCGGATCGATCGCGCACGCGCTGCGCTATCTCGATCACTACATGGTCAGCGCGGATTTCGACGCCTATTTCGACACCCAGCGTGGCATCGACGCGCGCTGGCAGGTGGTCCCGGCCTGGACACGGGCCAGCATCCTCAATGTCGCGCGGATGCCGTGGTTCTCCTCCGATCGCACCATCCGCGAATATGCCGAGGATATCTGGAACGTGCCGGTGCGCCGCACGTTGCCGCGGAACCTGCAGGAGCCCGGCGCGCAGCGCGGGGCGACGCGCTGACAGTCCTCGGCGATTGCAAGGCGACCTCCGAGTTCGTCCGGCGATCCGCCAATTACCCTGCGCGTCATTGAATCCGGCCGCCCGACGATGATACTGGGGGCACGGATTGGGGGATTTGCATGCTTGCCGTGACCGACCACGTTTTCGACAGCGCGACGCGGGTGACCGCCGGCGATAGCTGCTGGCAAGGACGGACCAGCGACGATTACTGGGCGTTTGTCGGACCGTTTGGCGGCGCCACCGCCGCCACGATCCTGCGGGCGCTGATCGAGCACCCGCAGCGCGCCGGCGATCCGCTCTCGCTCACCGTGAACTTTTGCGCGCCGATCGCGCAAGGTGCGTTCGATCTCGACGTCCGGCTGGTCAAGGCCAATCGCTCGACGCAGCATTGGTCGGTTGAGATGACGCAGGGCGACGCCGGGGTCACGACGCTGGCGACCGCCGTGTTTGCGGTGCGCCGCCCTTCATGGTCGCACCAGCAGGCCGAATTTCCAAAGGGAACCGCATTCGAGCAGACGCTGCCCTATGTGAAAATGGCGGCGGCATGGGTCCGGCAATATGATTTCCGCTTCGTTGCGGGCGAGCCGAGGCTCGGCGGCACGCCGCTCGCTGCCCCGGCCAGCGCGTTTTCCAAATTGTGGATCGGTGATCGCGTGCCCCGCAAGATCGACGCGCTGTCGCTGATGTCGATGTCGGACGCCTTCTTCGGCCGTGTCTTTCATGCCCGCGGCGAGCTCATGCCGTTCGGAACGGTTTCGCTGACGACCTATTTTCACGCCGATGCGGAAGACCTCGCGGCCGAGGACATCACACGCGTCCTCGCCGTCGCCGACGCCAGGATTTTTCACAAAAGCTACGGTGACCAGATCGGCGAACTGTGGTCCCCGCAGGGCCGCCTGCTCGCAACCACGCATCAGATCGCCTATTTCAAGGCATAGCGAGCCGGCGCGCCGTTCGCGTTCCATCCCTGAAAGCGAGGCCTGATGTCCGCAACTGAAATATCGGGGAACCCGCGAGTAGCTTTGCTCGGCGTGCCGGTCGAGATCGGCGCCTCCCAGGGCGGTACGCTGATGGGTCCGGCCGCGTTGCGAACGGCAGGCATCGCCCGCGTGCTCGAACAATTGGGGCTCGATGTCGATGACCACGGCGATCTCTCGATCCACGGCGGTACTTCGGCGGACGGGCCGCGGCCCGCCAATGCCAGATACTATGACGAAGTCAAGACCTGGGTTCGATCGCTCAGCGAGCGCGCCTGGCTGCTCGCTTGTTCCGGCTCCATTCCGATATTCATGGGAGGCGATCACAGCCTTGCGATGGGATCGGTGAATGGCGTGGCGCGTTACTGGCAGGACAGGGGCCGGCCGCTTTTCCTGCTCTGGCTAGATGCCCATGCCGATTATAACACGCCGGAAACGACCCTCACCGGCAACATGCACGGCATGTCGGCGGCGTTTCTGTGCGGCGAACCCGGCCTTGATCATTTGCTCGGCGAGCAACCTCGCGTTCCCATCGGTCCCGATCGACTGGACCTGTTCGGGATCAGGTCGATCGATCCGCTTGAAAAGAACCTCATCCGCGATCGCCGCATCGCGGTTGCGGATATGCGCGCGATCGACGAATTCGGCGTCGGCGTGCTGATCCGCCGGGTGATCGAGAGGGTAAGGGCGCGCAACGGCGTCCTGCATGTCAGCTTCGATGTCGATTTTCTGGACCCGGCGATTGCGCCGGGTGTCGGCACGACGGTGCCGGGTGGCACGACCTATCGCGAAGCCCACCTCATCATGGAGTTGCTGCACGATTCGGGGCTGGTGCGATCAGCCGACATTGTCGAACTCAACCCGTTTCTCGATGAGCGTGGCCGCACCGCGCGTGTTGCGGTCGAACTGATCGGAAGCCTGTTCGGCCGGCAGATCACCGACCGACCCACGCCCAGCAACGCGGTATGACCGGATTTACTCCGCTGCGAGCTTCACTTCCGGCGCGGCGGCGCGGACGTCGGCGTCGACCTGCGCTTCGAATTTGGCAAAATTCTTCTGGAACATGCCGACCAGCGCCCGCGCCGTCTTGTCAAAATCGACCTTGTCGGCCCAGGTCTTGATGGGATCGAGGATGTGCGGCTCGACGCCCGGCAGCGAGGTCGGCACGGCGAAGCCGAAATACTTGTCGGTGCGGAAATCGGCCTTGCGCAGCGAGCCGTTCAGCGCCGCGGTCAACAGCGCCCGCGTCGCCTTGATCGGCATGCGGCGGCCGGTGCCGTATTTGCCACCGGTCCAGCCAGTGTTGACCAGCCAGCAATCGACATCGTGCCTCGCGATCAGGTCGCGCAGCAGGTTGCCATAGACCGACGGATCGCGCGGCAGGAACGGCGAGCCGAAGCAGGTCGAGAACTCCGGCTGCGGCTCCTTGCCCAGCCCGCGCTCGGTGCCCGCCACCTTCGCGGTGTAGCCGGACAGGAAGTGATACATCGCCTGGGCCGGTGTCAGTTTTGCAATCGGCGGCATCACGCCGAAGGCATCGGCGGCCAACATCACCAGATTCTTCGGGTGACCGGCGCGGCCGCTACGCGAAGCGTTCGGGATGAATTCGAGCGGATAGGCTGAACGGGTGTTTTCGGTCTTCGAGCCGTCGTTGAAATCGGGGACGCGGCTATGGGGATCGAGCACCACGTTTTCCAGCACCGCGCCGAAGCGCTTGCTGGCGGCATAAATCTCGGGCTCGGCCTCTTCGGACAGCTTGATGCACTTGGCGTAGCAGCCACCTTCGAAATTGAAGATGCCGTCGCTGCCCCAGCCATGTTCGTCGTCGCCGATCAGGGTGCGTTTCGGGTCGGCCGAAAGCGTCGTCTTGCCGGTGCCGGAGAGCCCGAAGAAAACCGCCGCATCGCCGTCGGGGCCGACATTGGCCGAGCAATGCATCGGCATCACGCCCTTTTCCGGCAGATAATAGTTCAGCGTGGTGAAGACCGACTTCTTCATCTCGCCGGCATAATAAGACCCGCCGATCAGGACGATCTTGCGGGCGAAATCGATCGCGACCACGTTCTCCGAGCGCACGCCATGGCGTTTGGGATCGGCGCGGAAGCTTGGCAGGTCGATGACGGTCAGCTCAGGGACGAAGCCTGCGAGTTCCGATACGTCGGGGCGAATCAGCAGGGTGCGGATGAACAGCGAATGCCAGGCGAGCTCGGTATAGACGCGGGTCCTGATCCGGTGGCTGGGATCGGCGCCGCCATAGAGATCCTGCGCAAACAGAGTCATGCCTTCGGCATGGCTGAGGAAGTCGGCGTAGAGGGTCTCGAACTGCTCCGAGGTGATCGACTGGTTGCCGGCCCACCACATGTTCTTTTCGGTCAGGGCATCGCGAACGGTGAATTTGTCCTTGGGACTTCTGCCGGTGAATACGCCGGTGTCCGCGCACAGCGCGCCATCGGCGGAGACCGTGGCTTCGCCGGCACGCAGAGCGTGTTCATAAAGCTGCGGCGCGCCGAAATTCCAGTTCACGCCCTTGAGTTTTTTTAAGCCGAATTTGTCGGCACCGAAGGCACCGTTATGCACGCCCGTCTCTTGCACGAAGAATCCTCCTCGAACCCGCGTATCTCGATTGCGCGAATGTCGCCAGACGCGCCCGGTCGCGGGACCTTCAATATAGCCTTCCGGCCTTGGTCCGGCGACCTAATAGTGATGAACGCCGAGCTTGCCAAGCCGATCCCGCAGGTTTTGGTTTATTCCAAGGCGGTGCTGCCGCGGCTCAGAAACTTGCTGCGGTGCGGGCCTGATCGGCGAGCTGCTTCAACACCTCCCGCAATGCGGCGGGGGTGACAATCCGCCGCGGAAAATCCAGCCTTAACGTCACGGTGTCGGCCTCGATATCGATGCCATCGGGATCGCAGCCGGTGCAGCGCCAATCTGCGGGGCCCGCACCGAGCAGCCGGGTCGCGTAAAGAGCGATGGCATCGCGATGATCGGCGTTCATATGGTCGATCGCGCCCTGCTCGGCCTCCAGCAGAGCGCCGGCATCGGAAATGTCGGTCAAGAACTGCCCGGGCTCGAGGTCTACGATCCGGCCGAACCCGGCGACCAGATGCGCAGCGGCGGGCCGGATTTGAAAAAACGAAAAATCCTTAAAATCTACAAAGGCTTCCGCGGACCGATGGGCGTTCAGATAGCGCCGGCGCAAACTGGCCGAATCGGCGGTTGCGGCGGGCTCCGCCCGTCCGGCCAGCATGATCCGCGCCCCCTCCAACGGATCGCCCGGCGCCCGTTCGTCCAGCATCAGGGAGACCCGGCTGTCGGCGAGCAGGTTCCTGGTATGGACAGCCAACCGCGAAATCAGCAGAATCGGCGAGCCATCGGCGTGGCTTGCGACATTGACCAACGAGCAATAGGGGTCGCCGCTGCCAGCCTGCAAGGTAGCCAGCGCCCCTTGCCGGCTGCGCCGCAAAAGCGACCTGGCAAGCTTGGCGGGATCGAAATCAGCGCTGGGCTGCATCGCTTCTGCTCCGGCATCTCATTGCGAAAATGGCCTTTTTTCGGCTAAACCGATGTCTATATAGGTCCGGAATCCGCACCTCGCTCGGGCGTTTTACGGAACTCGGTCACACTTCAGCCCAGCTTACATTGCTCGTTGACCACGTTCGAAGCCCTTTATAGGCGGCGCATCGCTGGATTGCTCGCCGTTTCACTCCGTTTCGGGAAGCAGGCTCATGCCCACAATCGCCTTGGTCGACGACGACCGTAACATTCTCACATCGGTCTCGATCGCGCTCGAAGCCGAAGGCTATCGCATCATGACCTACACGGATGGCGCTTCCGCGCTCGATGGCTTTCGCACCAGTCCGCCCGATCTGGCGATCCTCGACATCAAGATGCCGCGCATGGACGGCATGGAGACGTTGCGCAGGCTGCGGCAGAAGTCGGATCTGCCGGTGATTTTTCTGACCTCCAAGGATGAGGAAATCGATGAATTGTTCGGACTCAAAATGGGTGCCGACGATTTCATCCGCAAGCCATTCTCGCAGCGCCTGCTGGTCGAGCGCGTCAAGGCGGTGCTGCGCCGCGCGGCACCGAAGGATCCGACCGCGGTGCCCAAGGAGACCGACGCCAAGGCGCTCGACCGCGGCCTGCTGCGCATGGATCCCGAACGTCACACCTGCACCTGGAAGAACGAGCCGGTGACGCTGACGGTGACGGAGTTCCTGATCCTGCAGGCGCTGGCCACGCGCCCGGGCGTGGTGAAGAGCCGCAACGCCTTGATGGACGCGGCCTATGACGATCAGGTCTATGTCGACGATCGCACCATCGACAGCCACATCAAGCGGCTGCGCAAGAAATTCAAGGTGGTCGACGACGACTTCGAGATGATCGAGACCCTGTACGGCGTGGGCTACCGTTTCAAGGAAACCTGACCTGCAGGCGTTTTGACGCCCGCATTGTCGACTGACGCCGCCACCCAACTGGGGTAAGGTGCAGGGGCGAACGCGTATCGCATATCGAAACAACCGGCAGTTTTGGCCATTGCTTGATCGAACGCAGCCTGATTCGAGCCTGAATGCCGAGGACGCTCCGTCGTCCCTCGTTTCGGACAGCGCTGCCGCCGCGCAGCAGCGCGGCACGGGCTGGCAGCGGCCGCTCGACTGGCTGAACCGGGTCGGTCAGTTTTTCTTCGCACTCAGCTTCTCGAGTCTGACCCGCCGCATCGTTTCACTGAACCTTGCCGGCTTGATCGCGCTGGTGGCGAGCGTGCTCTATCTCTCGCAGTTCCGCGCCGGCCTGATCGACGCACGGGCGCAAAGCCTGCTCGTGCAGGCCGAGATCATCGCCGGCGCGATCGCGGCTTCCGCGACGGTCGACACCAACACCATCACCATCGACCCCGACCGGCTGCAGGACCTGAAGCCGGGCGAGACCTATGGCGGGCCCGATGAATATTCCCGGCTGGATTTCTCGATCAACCCCGAACGGGTCGCACCGGTGCTGCTGCAGCTGATTTCGCCGACCAAGACCCGCGCCCGTATTTTCGACCGCGACGGCAGCCTGATTCTCGACAGCCGCAATCTCTATCGCCGCGGCGATGTGCAGCGCGTTGAATTGCCGCCGCCATCGGTCGACAAGCCGGGCATTGTCGAGCGAACGATGATCGCGATCCGCACCTGGCTCAACCGCGGCGACCTGCCGCTCTACCGTGAACTCGGACCCGAGGACGGCAAGGGCTATCTGGAGGTCGTGCACGCCCTCGACGGCCAGAAAAGCAGCGAGGTGCGCATCAACGAGCGCGGCGAGGTGATCGTCTCGGTCGCCGTGCCGGTACAGCGGTTCCGCGAAGTGCATGGCGTCCTGCTGCTTTCGACCCAGAGCGGCGATATCGACCAGATGGTGACTGCCGAGCGACTTGCGATTTTGAAGGTCGGCGGCGTCGCGTCCGCGGTGATGATCGTGCTTTCCCTGCTGCTCGCAAGCACCATCGCCGGACCGGTGCGCCGGCTCGCCGACAGCGCCGAGCGGGTTCGCCGCCGGATCCGGACCCGCGTCGAAATTCCCGATTTCACCCGCCGCCGCGACGAGATCGGTCATCTTTCCGGCGCGCTGCGCGACATGACCGACGCGCTCTATAACCGCATGGAAGCGATCGAAATGTTCGCCGCCGATGTCGCCCACGAGCTGAAGAACCCGCTGACGTCGCTGCGCTCTGCGGTCGAGACGTTGCCGCTCGCGCGCAACGAAAGCAGCCGCTCGCGGCTGCTCGCGGTGATCGAGCATGACGTCAAGCGGCTCGATCGATTGATCTCCGACATTTCCGATGCCAGCCGGCTCGATGCCGAACTGCAGCGGCAGGATATGACCGCGGTCGATCTTCGCCGCCTGCTGAACGCCCTGACGACGGTCGCCAACGAAACCCGGCTCGGCCACGATTTCGGTGTCCAGGTCCGTTTCGAGGGACGGAGCCCCACCGATACCTTCTCGGTGCCCGGTCACGATTCGCGGCTCGGCCAGGTGATTTCCAACCTGCTGGTCAACGCCCAGTCGTTTTCTACCGCCGGCGGCAAGGTACGGATCGTCTGTCGGCGCTTGCGATCGGAAATCGACATCGTCGTCGATGACGATGGGCCGGGAATTCGCGAGGATGCGCTGGAGCGAATCTTCGAGCGGTTTTACACCGACCGGCCGCATCAGGGTTTCGGACAGAATTCCGGGCTCGGCCTGTCGATCTCGAAACAGATCATCGAAGCCCATGGCGGTCGCATCTGGGCGGAAAATCGCACTGGGGCCCCCAACGCCGACGGCGAGGCGACCATTGCTGGCGCCCGCTTTGTGGTCCGGCTGCCTGCGCCATGAGCAGGCCGCCGCATGCAAGCGTTCACGCTTCCGCGGTGCTGGTCGAACGGCGTGCGGTATTGATCCGCGGACCCTCGGGAGCCGGCAAATCGAGGCTCGCCTTCGATCTGATCCTGGCCGGGCGCGCCGGGCAGGTTCCTCCGGCGATCCTGGTTGGCGACGATCGGCTCCATCTCGAAGCTCGCGGCGGTCAACTGATAGTCACGCCGGCGCCGCAATTGGCGGGCCTGATCGAAATCCGAGGCCTCGGCATTCGCCGCTGCGAATACGCTGGCGAGGCAGTCGTCGGCATGGTCATTGACCTTTCGGCGCCCGATGCCGAACGGCTCCCGCCCGCGGAAGCCCTCTTGGCATGCCTCCATGGTGTGGAAATACCGCGAATCCCGGTAGGGTCGGGGTATCCTGCGCTGCCATTGGTTGTAGCCGCGCTGACGACAACCATGAGTTCAGTTTCCGTGCCGTCCTCTGCCGATTGTTTGAAGGGAATTGGTAACCATATGATGCCCAGTATCGCGACCGACTGACCGGCGTCGCCTCCCCTCCCTACGGCTAATTTCCGGGAGAATCGCCAAGATCCCCTCTTGCGCGGGGGCTCTGGATGGTCAAAGTGGCGCGTTCGTGCGGTGCACCAAAAAAGCACCCGCGAGGAGTTTCCGATGATTGGTCTAGTACTTGTGACCCACGGGCGCCTTGCCGACGAGTTCAAGGCGGCGCTCGAACATGTTATGGGCCCACAAAAACAAATCGAAGCCGTGACGGTTGGGGCTGAGGACGATTCCGATCTATGCCGCAGCGATATCATTGAAGCGGTCAATCGCGTCGACAGCGGCGATGGCGTCGCGATCCTGACCGACATGTTCGGCGGCACCCCTTCCAATCTTGCGATCTCCTGCATGAGCCGCCCGAAAGTGGAAGTGCTCGCGGGAATCAATCTTCCGATGCTGGTCAAGCTTGCCAAGGTTCGCGAAGAACGGTCGCTGCCCGACGCCATCGCCATGGCGCAGGAAGCCGGCCGCAAATATGTCACCATCGCCAGCCGCGTGCTCGCCGGCAAATGAACGACGACGCCGCGCCGCCCGAGAACGGTGCCGGGCAGAGTGTGCCCGCGGGCGCGGTGTCCCGGGAAATTCCCATCATCAACAAACGCGGGCTCCACGCCCGGGCCTCGGCGAAATTCGTCCAGATGGTCGAGCGCTTCAACGCCGAAGTGTGGGTGACGCGCGGCGGCGAAACGGTCGGCGGCACCTCCATCATGGGACTGATGATGTTGTCGGCAGGGCCCGGCACGTCGATCGTCGTCTCCGCCGCCGGCCCGGAGGCGCACGCCGCCCTCGACGCGATTACCGAACTGGTCGCGAGCAAGTTCAACGAGGAAGGCGCCTGAGTTGGCTGTCGCGACCAGGATCGAGGCACCGCCGGGGGCTATTTCGCCGGTGGCACGATATAGATTTTCCAGCTGCTGGCGGGGCCGGCATGCCCCCGGAAGAAGCGTTGTGTGGTCATGACGAGCTGCTCGGCTTGAGCCGCATTGGCCGCCATCCACGCCTCACACTCCGGCAGGCGTCCGTCGTCCGAAGCTTCGCAGATGCCGATGAAACCCAGCCGCTTTGCCTCCGCCAGCGACGTCAGACCTGACGCCCAGAGTTCGTTCGGCGTGAACGGCGCGGGATGGTCCGGGCTGTAGAACGTCATCGGCTCGCCGATGTCCGTTGCGCCGGCGACCACAGCCCACCGCGAGTGGAAGCGCTCATGCCAGGCCTGCGTTAGCTCGCGGGCGAGCTCGGAGCGCGCGCCGTAGCCCGAAGCGCCGTTTGGATTGCCGCCCATCTCGCGCGCCGCGATGTAGGGCGATGCGGCCAGCACGGCCAGCGTGATCACGAGCCAGATCACGGCAATATGGAACAACGCAATGCCGGGAAGGCGCAGCGACGGAATTGCAACCAGCGCCAGCGGGGTCAGAAAGAACAGCGAGATTCCCCAGTCGGTCTTGAGATAGACGGTGAAAGCGAGGGCACCGAGCGGAGGCCCGACCGCGACCACGATCTGGATGATCCAGATGTTAAGCGCCTGTGACAGGTTCACGCCGATAGCGGCACCGCGCGACCAGGCACGCTTGACCGGCGTCGCCGGTGGCCACGCCAGCGCTGTCGCTGCCAGCAATACCGGGACGACCAGCAGCGCAAGGTTATGGCCGATATAACCGATCACAAGCTGAAGGCATTGCGTCCGGTTGGTGAGGGCATAGACGTCCCCGGCATAGGTCAGTGGTGCGAAGTCGACATCCTTCAGCCAGATCAGATGTGGAATCATCGCGACGACGAGCGTGGCGACCGCGACCCACGGCGCCGGAGAGCGCAGAAATTTCAGCCGGTCAGGATGGATCAACGCGGCGATTCCGACCGCGCCGATCATGGTCAGCACCCAGTATTTCGTCATCAGCGCCAGCGCTCCGGCGAGGCCGAGCCACACGCCGGCACGCACGGTTCGCTTCTCGAAGGCGTGCAGATAGGCCAGCACGACCATCGGCAGGGTGACGAGCTGCAGCAGATCCGGATTGTATTTGTAGCCCTTGAAGTTGAAGATCGGATAAAGCGCGAGCATGACCACCATGAAGAACGCACGGCGCCGATCGACCACCCGCAGCGCGATCAGCCAGCAGATCACGAGGCCGGTTCCGAGCGTCGCCATCGCCAACGCATAAGTTGACCAATTGGCGACCGGAAACAGCATGAACCAGAGGCCTGCGATCCATCCCGACAGCGGCGGATGCTTGCCATAGCCGAGCTGGAATTTTTGCCCCCATGCGTAGGCCTCGGCGACGTCCATGTGGACATCCTGGGCCGCCTTCAGATTGATCAGGATCAAGGTCCAGAGCACGGCATGCGCGAGGGCAAAGCCGGTCACCAGCCAAGGGCCGGCCTTGCGGTCCGATGCCGATGCCACAAGCCATGCCGCCAGCCGCCGGACCTTCGACGACGCGCGGGCGTGCAATGTTGCGGGCAGGAACCGGACAGCAGACATGTGCGGTGACGTAGCGCGTTTTTGCCGCAAGTGAAATCAGCTTGGCGTGAACTTGGGCCGTCACAAGCCTGCAATGAGGTTGCCGCAGCGGGGGGCCAATGCTATCCCGCGCCCATGACATCCAGCCCTATTTCCAACATCCGCAACTTCGCCATCATCGCTCATATCGACCATGGCAAGTCGACGCTGGCCGACCGCCTGATCCAGGTGACCGGCGGGCTGACGGACCGTGAAATGGCGGGCAAGGAACAGGTGCTCGATTCCATGGATATCGAGCGCGAGCGCGGCATCACCATCAAGGCGCAGACGGTCCGGCTGAATTATCACGCCAGGGACGGCAAGGATTACATCTTCAATCTGATGGACACGCCGGGCCATGTCGACTTCGCCTACGAAGTCTCCCGCTCGCTCGCGGCCTGTGAGGGCTCGCTGCTCGTCGTCGATGCCAGCCAGGGCGTCGAAGCCCAGACGCTCGCCAATGTCTACCAGGCGCTCGACAACAATCACGAGATCGTGCCGGTGCTGAACAAGGTCGACCTGCCCGCCGCCGAACCCGACAAGGTAAGGCAGCAGATCGAGGATGTGATCGGCATCGACGCCTCCGATGCGGTGATGATCTCGGCCAAGACCGGCCTCGGCATTCCCGAGGTGCTGGAGGCGATCGTCACCCGCCTGCCGTCGCCGAACGGCGACCGCGGCGCGACCCTGAGGGCGCTGCTGGTCGACAGCTGGTACGACGTCTATCTCGGCGTCGTGGTCCTGATCCGTGTCGTCGACGGTGTCATGAAGCGAGGCGACCGGATCCGGATGATGGGCACCAACGCCGCCTATGACGTCGAGCGTGTCGGCTTCTTCACGCCGAAGATGCAGCAGGTCGATGAACTCGGTCCCGGTGAAATCGGCTTCATCACTGCCGCCATCAAGGAAGTGGCGGACACCCGCGTCGGCGACACCATCACCGATGACCGCAAGCCGGTGACCGAAATGCTGCCGGGGTTCAAGCCGGCGATTCCGGTGGTGTTTTGCGGCCTGTTCCCGGTCGATGCCGACGATTTCGAAACGTTGCGGGCGGCGATGGGCAAGCTGCGTCTCAACGATGCCAGTTTCTCCTTCGAGATGGAAACCTCCGCCGCACTCGGCTTCGGCTTCCGCTGTGGCTTCCTTGGGCTTTTGCATCTGGAGATCATCCAGGAGCGGCTGCACCGCGAGTTCGATCTCAATTTGATCGCGACCGCACCATCGGTGATCTACAAGATGCGCCTGACCGACGGCCAGGAAATCGAAATCCACAATCCCATCGACATGCCCGACGTGGTGAAGATCGCCGAGATCCAGGAGCCGTGGATCGAGGCCACGATCCTTACCCCCGACGACTATCTCGGCAGCGTGCTGAAACTGTGCCAGGAGCGGCGCGGATCGCAGAAGGAGCTCACTTATGTGGGGTCTCGCGCGATGGTGAAATACGAGTTGCCGCTCAATGAAGTGGTGTTCGATTTCTACGACCGCCTGAAATCGGTCTCGAAGGGCTATGCCTCGTTCGACTATCATCTCACCGACTACAAGCCAGCCGACCTCGTCAGGATGCAGATCCTGGTCAACAGCGAGCCGGTGGACGCGCTGTCGATGCTGGTGCATCGCACCCGCGCCGAAGGCCGCGGCCGCGCCATGGTCGAGAAGATGAAGGAACTGATCCCTCCGCACATGTTCCAGATTCCGATCCAGGCGGCGATCGGCGGCAAGGTGATCGCGCGCGAGACCGTGCGCGCCTTGCGCAAGGACGTCACCGCCAAGTGCTACGGCGGCGACGTCACCCGCAAGCGCAAGCTTCTGGAGAAGCAGAAGGAAGGCAAGAAGAAGATGCGGCAGTTCGGCAAGGTTGACATCCCGCAGGAGGCTTTTATCGCTGCGTTGAAGGTGGATAGCTGAAGAGGGATTGGGCCAAGGGCACTGATGAGCATTCGCGTTATAAGTGTGATGTTCGATCGGAACGCGAGGCGAAAGCCATGACATACATAACTTACGACGCCGAAGCCGATGCGGTGTATATCACCGTCGGAGGAGGTAAGGTCGACCGGACTGAAGAGACCGGGCCGTTCATCTATGATGTCGACGCCGCCGGCCGTATCGTCGGCATTGAAATCCTGTCTGCGAGCAAGGTTCTGGCCTCCGGCGCCTGGAAAAAGGCCCGTGCACCGGGCAAGACGCGCGTAGGTGCCGCCGAATAGCGAAGCGAGTCCCGCCTCGGTCACGGGCTGGCGAACCCCAGAGATTCGTTGCCGGGTCGCCAACGACCGAATTTTCTCTGGATTGGCCGGATAGGTACGATCTGTTGAATTCGTCAGCGTAACATGTTACGATACTCGGATGGCCCCCACTCCGAAAAAGTCTAAACCGCGAACCCCGCAGCAGCGCATGGCCGCGCGCCGCAAGCGTCTGCGCACCCAGGGCTTGCGCCCGGTGCAGCATTGGGTGCCGGACTTGCGCGACCCCAAGGTGCTTGCTGATTTGCGCAAGCAGGCGAGGCGGATGGCGCGACACCCGGAAAATGGCGCAATCGATGACTGGATCGAGTCGATCTACGACTGGGAAGCATGGACATAGCGCGCGGCAATGTTGTGCTGATGGTTGTTCCCAGCGATCTCGGGAGGCCTCGGCCGGGAGTTGTGGTGCAAGCCGACGAATTCAATGCTGACCTTACGACCCTCTTCGTCTGCCCGGTCTCGTCGGACCTTCAGGACAAGTTGCCGCTCCGACCGCTGATCGAAGCCACGCCGGAAAGCGGCCTGCTGGTGCGGTCGCAGATCATGACCGACAAAATGCTGGCGCTTCGGCGCGACCGGATCCGGCGGGTTATCGGCCGAATCGATGCCGAAACCTCCGGACTGCTGGACCGTGCCATTCTCGTTCTGCTGGGCCTGGCGCGCTGACGTCCCCGGCTTGATCGACGCGGACGGATGCCGTACCCCTGCATATAGGCTAAGAAGAACCGCAAAGGCCGCGAGGAAAGGCATGAGCAAGCTTCCCGGTTTCGACCTGATCGAACGCGCGCGCGCTCTGGCGCCAATGATTGCGAGCGAGGCCGACGAGATCGAAAGGACGCGGCGTCTGACCCCGACGGTGGTTTCCGCCCTGATCGAGAACGGGTTGTACCGCGCGCTGTTACCGAAGAGCGCGGGCGGCGCCGAGGCGCCGCTCGAAGTCTTCATGCAGATGCTCGAGGAAGTGGCGAAGGCCGACGCGTCGACGGCATGGTGCCTCGGCCAATGCGGCGTCTGCGCCATGACCGCGGCTTATCTCGATCCCGATACCGCTCGCGAGGTGTTTGCCGCGCCCACCGACATCCTGGCCTGGGGTGCGATCGCCGGCGAGGTGCAGGTCGTGCCAGGCGGCTATCGTGCCGACGGCCGCTGGGACTTCGCCAGTGGCTCCCGCCAGGCCAACTGGCTCGGCGCTCATGTCGAGGTCGTCGAAGCTGACGGCTCGCGACGGCGCAAGGGCGATGGCGCGCCGGAGATACGCACCATCCTGTTTCCGATCGCGAGCGCCACGATGTACGACGTCTGGGACGTGATTGGACTCAGGGGCACCGGCACCGACAGCTATTCGGTCGAAAATCTGTTCATCCCGGAAAGATTTGCGGCACTGCGCGACGATCCCGCGGCGGTGCGCGAAAAAGGCCCGCTCTACCAACTCACCACCAACATCGTTTTCGGGATGGGCTTCGCCGCGGTCGCGCTTGGAGTTGCGCGCGCCAACCTCGATGCCGCGATCGATCTGGCGCGCGGCAAGGCGTCGGTCGGCATCAAGGCGATGCGCGAGAACAATGCGGTGCAGGGCGCGCTCGGCCGTGTCGAAGGCGATCTGCGCGCCGCCCGCGCCTATCTCTATGCGACGGCGGCGGAGGTCTGGCACGACCTGACGCGCAGCGGGCGCTATACGGAACAGCAGCGCGTCGCGCTTCGCCTTGCATCGACCTGGACCATTCACCAGGCCGCGTCGGTGGTCGACGCCGCCTATCACATGGCGGGCGCCACCGCGGTGTTCTGCGCCAACCCATTCGAACGCCGCTTTCGCGACATGCATGCCATTGCCCAGCAGATCCAGGCCCGCGACACCCACTACGAAGACGTCGGCCGGGCGCTGCTCGCCGCCACTCGCGGCGCCGCGGCCAAGGACATCTGAACGGCCGCCGAGCCGTTGCCTTCATCAACCATTTGCGACTGGCGCGCTTTGTTCGCAGGCGCTAATTCCATGGCAGGCCATGCGCCGCAGAGTGCCCCGATGACCCCGCGCCTGATTCTCCCTGTGCTCCTGCTGCTGTCCTCGGCTCCCGCCGGCTCCTCCGCAGCGCTGGCGCAGGACAAGGGCAGTGTCGATCCCAAGCCGCTGCCGCCGCTCGCCAATCCCAACGATCCCAGGCTGGGCGCCAAGGAGTTGTTCGGTCGCAAGGTGCTGCCGGCGGCGATGTCGACCCGCGTGATCGGCTTCTACGCCAAGGGCTGCATCGCAGGCGCCGAAGCACTGCCCATCGACGGCCCGACCTGGCAGGTGATGCGGCTGTCGCGCAATCGCAATTGGGCGCACCCCGACATGGTCGCGCTGCTGGAGCGACTATCGGCCAAGGTGCACAAGGACGCGGGCTGGCACGGACTGCTGGTCGGCGACATGTCGCAGCCGCGCGGCGGACCGATGCTTACCGGGCATGCCAGCCATCAGATCGGGCTCGACGCCGATGTCTGGCTGACGCCGATGCCCAATCGGCAATTGTCGCGCAACGAACGCGAGGACATGTCCGCGGTCATGATGGTGCGTCCCGACCGGCTCGACATCGATCCGCATGTCTGGACCGCGAGCCATCTCGCGGTGATCCGCGACGCCGCGCAGGAGCCGAGGGTGCAGCGCATCTTCGTCAATGCCGCGATCAAGAAGGCGCTGTGCCGCGAAGCCAGGGGCGACCGCAGCTGGCTTTCCAAGGTCAGGCCGATGTACGGACATGACTATCACTTCCATATCCGCATCACCTGCCCCGCCGGCAGCCGCGAATGCGAGAGCCAGCCGGCGCCGCCGGAAGGCGATGGCTGCCGCCCGACCGATCTTGCCTACTGGTTCAAGGATTCGGTGCTGCATCCGAAGCCGCCGACGACACCGCCGAAGCCGCGGCGGCCGGTGACACTTGCCCAATTGCCGGCCGACTGCCGCCAGGTCCTGGCCGCGCCGGATGCCAGGCCATAGTATTTCACCAGACGGCTATCCACGCCGCGTCAAGATGCGCTAGTATCACCTGCCGCTTGCGCCGTCAGCGCGTGGTCCAGTGGGACGTTGGTCCTGACTCCTCATTTCGAGCCCGCAATGCGCGGCGTCGCCGCGCGCGGCCGAGTATTGTGAAAGAGCCCCCATGCGCATCAGTGCACGCAACCAGATCAAGGGTACCGTCATCGAAGTGAAAAAGGGTGCGACCACCTCGCACGTCCGCGTCGATATCGGCAACGGCCAGGTCGTCACGTCCTCCATCACCAACGAGGCGGTCGATGAACTCGGCATCAAGGCGAAAAGCCACGTTACCGTCGTGGTGAAGGCTTCCGATGTGATGATCGCGGTGGACTGATCATGCGCGCGCGCCTGCTGATCGCCTTTGTCCTGTTCGGAACGGCCTCCGCACTTGCGGCGGAGGAGCCGAGCGGCTGCGACAAGTTCAAATGGCCGATCGAGCGCGAGCGCGCGGCATTGACGGCACCGGACCGGGTCAGGCTTGCGTCCGGCGGCGAACTCGCGGCCTTGCCGGCGACGGCAATGACGCTCGCCTTGCTGACGCCTGCTGAGGCCAGGCTGCCCACCGCGCCCGAACGCGCGCCGAAGGACGGCACGTTTGCCGGCTTCGCGAGCTTCAAGGGCGCGCCGAAGCCCGGCCTCTACACCGTCAGCCTGTCGGCCGGCGCCTGGGTCGATGTGATCCAGGACGGACATGCCCTGAAACCCAAGGGCTTTAGTGGCGCGACCGACTGCGACGGTATCCGCAAGACCATGAAGTTCGAGCTTTCGGCCAGCCCGTTCGTGCTGGAAATCAGTGGCGCCAAAGACAACGCCTTGTCTGTGGCAATTCTACCGTCGCAATAGACCAAGGGAGCCTTTACCCGCCTGGTCAGCCTGTTATTATTTTGCCAGCGATATCCCGATCGGCCGTAAGCTGGCGGGATGGACGGAACGGCGCTTCCGCCTGTCGCATCGATCCTCAACCAACGCCTGATTTGCGCGCGGGAATCGCGCCGCAAACACGCATGGAGCGCCCCAATGCATCGTCTCGCCGGAATTTTTCTCGCCCTCACCCTGCTGTGCGGATCGACCAGGTCGCCCGCACTTGCCCAGGACAAGAGCCTCACAGTATTCGCCGCGGCTTCGATGAAGAACGCGCTCGACGACGTCGACGTCGCCTACACCGCCAGGACCGGCGTCAAGGTCACGGCGAGCTATGCCGCGAGTTCGATGCTCGCCAAGCAGATCGAGCAGGGTGCACCTGCGGATATATTCGTGTCCGCCGATACCGACTGGATGGACTACGCCACCAACAAGAAAACCATCAACGAACCGACCCGCGTCAATCTGCTCGGCAACAGCATCGTGCTGATCGCACCGAAGGATTCCAAGATCGACAAGGTGACGATCAAGCCCGGCTTCGATCTCGCCAAACTCGCCGGCGACGGCAAGATCGCGACCGGTGACGTCAAGGCGGTTCCGGTCGGCAAATACGCCAAGGCCGCGCTGGAGAAACTCGGCGCCTGGCAGGCGGCGGAGCCGAAATTCGCGATGGCCGAGAGCGTGCGCGCCGCGCTCGCGCTGGTGGCGCGCGGCGAGGCCGTGCTCGGCATCGTCTATTCCACCGATGCCAAGGTCGAACCCGGCGTCAAGATTGTCGGCACCTTCCCGGCCGATTCGCACCCACCGATCATCTATCCGGTGGCCGCGACCGCAACCGCGAAGCCGGATGCGAGCGGATATCTCGCGTTCCTGCGGACATCGGCGGCCAGGACCATCTTCGAGAAATACGGCTTCCAGTTCCTAGTCAGCCCAACGACCTGAAGCGTGCTTGAGATTTCGCCGACGGAATGGACGGCGATCCAGCTTTCGCTGCGGGTTGCCACCGTTGCGACACTGGTGGCGACGCCGTTGGGAATAGCCATCGCGTGGCTGCTCGCGCGGCGCGACTTCTGGGGCAAGTCGTTGATCGACGCCCTGATTTATTTGCCGCTGGTGCTGCCGCCGGTGGTCACCGGCTATCTGCTGCTGCTCACCTTCGGCCGGCGCGGCCTGATCGGTGCATGGCTTGCCGATCATCTCGGGATCGTGTTCGCGTTCCGCTGGACCGGCGCGGTGCTGTCGTGCGGCGTCATGTCGTTTCCCTTGCTGGTGCGGCCGATCCGGCTGTCGATCGAGGCGGTGGATCGCAGACTGGAGCAGGCGGCGGAAACGCTCGGCGCCGCGCCCTGGCGGGTGTTCCTGACCATCACCCTGCCGCTGGCGCTGCCGGGCGTACTCGCTGGCATGGTGCTCGGCTTTGCCAAGGCGATCGGCGAATTCGGCGCAACCATCACCTTTGTGTCGAATATTCCCGGCGAAACCCAGACCATTTCCTCGGCGATCTACTCGCTGATCCAGACGCCGGACGGCGACCCCGCGGCGCTGCGGCTGGTGATCGTTTCGATCGTGATCGCGACGGCTGCGCTGGTCGCCTCGGAATGGTTCGCGCGGCGCGCCACGCAGCGCCTGCACGGGAACTGATCCATGCTGCGGGTCGACGTCTCGAAACAGCTCGGCGATTTCTCGCTGCAGGCTTCGTTCGCCAGCGAGGGCCGGGTCACCGGACTGTTCGGTGCCTCCGGCGCCGGCAAGACCTCGCTGATCAACATGATCGCGGGCCTGCTCAAGCCCGACCGCGGCGTCGTCACCCTTGACGGCGAAACCCTCGACGACACCTCGGCGCGCGTCCATGTCCCGCCGCATCGCCGCCGCATCGGCTACGTGTTCCAGGATGCGCGGCTGTTTCCACATCTCGATGTGCGGCAGAATCTCGACTACGGGCGGCGCATGAACCGTCTCGCCGAGGATTCCGCGCAGCGCAAGCGCGTGGTCGACCTGCTCGATATCGGCGACTTGCTCGATCGCCGCCCCGGTCAATTGTCCGGCGGCGAACGCCAGCGTGTCGCGTTCGGACGGGCGCTGCTGTCCAAACCAAGACTGCTGCTGCTCGACGAGCCGCTGGGTTCGCTGGATGAAGGACGCAAGGTCGAGATCCTGCCCTATCTGGTGCGGCTGCGCGACGAGGCCGGCATACCGATGGTCTATGTCAGTCACGACGCCGCGGAACTGCGCCAGCTTGCGACCCAGATCGTCCTGCTCCGGCGTGGGCAGATTGCCGCCTTCGGCGGGGTCAAGGTGCTGACGGGCGCTCTCCCGAAGGCGTGAGCACCGGCACGGCCGACGTCAGGCGGCCCGGTTGCCGCGCGCGATTTCCTTCTGCTTGTCGAATTAGCTGCGGCGCCGGGCCAGTTCTTCAGGGCTCATCTGCGAAATGTTGTTGAAGTCGAGCTTCCAGGACGCATCCTCGCTCCAGCGCAGTGGCGACTGCATGGTGGTGCGCGCACCGGAAGCCTGCTCCAGCAAACCCAGCGCCAGTCCGAGCGTCAGCGCCTGCGACTCGACATCGTGCGGCTTGCCGCCAGAATTACCCAGCGGGAAATCGCTGAACAGGAAGCGCGGCACCGCCGCGTGTTCGACGATGTCCTTGGCGCATCCCATCACCACGGTGGCAATGCCGTTGGCTTCGAGATGGCGGGCGACCAGGCCGGCGGTCTGGTGACAAACCGGGCAGTTCGGTACCAGCACGGCGGCATCGACCTTGTCGGCCAGGCAGCGGGCAAGGATTTCCGGGGCGTCGACGTCGATGGTGACCCGGTGACTGCGGTTGGTCGGCGCACCGAAAAAGCGCGGCGCCGCCTCGCCGATCCGCCCCGAGGCTGCAGCCTTCAGAAGCTGCGGCAGCGGAAACCAGCTGCCGCTGTCGGTCGCGGCGGTGTGCTTGCGGTCGTAGCCGATATGCGAGATGCGCAAATCGTGCTGCTTCGAGGTATCGCCGTCATAGACCGTGTAGAACTTGGCGCTGCCATTATACGCCGCGCCAGGGCCCTGGTCGCCCTTCGCCGGATCATAAGGGGCGGCGGTGGTGACGATGGTCACGCGCGATTGCGTCAGGGGCTTTCTCAGCGGCTGGAACGGCGCATCTACATAGTGCGCCCAGCGGTAGGGTGTCGTGTAGCCGATCGCGGCGTAATAGTCGCGAGTCCGCTGCATATAGGGAATCGGGGAATCGTAATCAGGTGCAAAGCCAAGTTGGTCATCGGGCGAGCCGGGCATGGTTATACAACTCCGCGAGGGTCATCACTACCTGTGTCCAGATTAAAGTGTGTCGGCGTATTCCTCAACAGCGGTGGCGGTGCCGAGACGCGCCTTTCGTCGTTCCCGCGAAGGCAGGAAATGGCTTTTCCGTTATTCCTAGCCGCATTTCTCCCTCGTCATTCCGGGGCGCGCCGCTTGGCGCAATCCTCTCCGTCGTCATTCCGGGGCGCGAAGCGAAGCGGAGCGAGCCCGGAATCCATAACCACGATCGGGAGTATGGATTCCGGGCTCGCGCCAAGAGGGCGCGCCCCGGAATGACGGC